>JAQGNM010000117.1 GCA_028291845.1 Massilia sp.
GACTGGCATTAGCCATGCCCCGGCATGTCTCCGGTATTGCGCATTGCCGAGCTGCTTTTTCGTAAACCTGTTGCGTGACCGATTCCATCCGTCAGAATAAATCAGCGCTTCCTTAGGCGAGCTTGGCATGGTACGGCTCGTGGTATTGCTCTCAGCGTATTGATGAGATCCGTCATGCAATCAAGGGGCTGGCGCACCCGTTGATAATCGAGTGGGAGTAAGGGTGCCAAACTGCAAGCACTGCGCTTTACGCGTAAACGGTTTGATGGGGGTTGAAAGAAGGTCTTGAAACGGTCTGCAAAGCCGTTCAGATGGGTTCGATTGCCGTCCTCGCCTCCGGAACATGCGTGTCAAACGCATTGAAAATGAAGCCCACCTTCGAGTGGGCTTTTTTTCGTCCTGTTAGAGCTTGACCAGTCTTATTGCGGCGCGACATCCCTCGCTAAGAATTTCTTGAATGTGTCATTCAACGAGTTGGTGGTGAATAATTTAAGTGGACGCCTAGTGCCGCAGCACCAGGCGCACAATGCTTGCAATGGCCAGCAAGGCAAGCACACTGCCAGCCCAGATTGCCGCCATCCACAGAAGCCGAACTTTCAAGGTGGCGGAAGGCGCTTGCGGCGATGGCGGCGCAATGGCCGGCCACCTTAATTTTGGCAATTTCATGAGTGATAGCCATCCACTGTGACCTTGCCGCGGAACACCCGGTATGCCCATGCCGTATAGGCAAGTATGAGCGGGACGATGACGGCGGTCCCCACCAGCAAGAAGACCTGGCTGCTGCGCTCTGTGGCAGCGTCCCAGATGGTGACGGCACCGGGAATCACGTAGGGAAAGATGCTGATGCCGATGCCGACGAAACAGAGCAGGAATACGAACAGGGTCAACAGGAAGGGCGCCAGTTCCCGTCCCGCTTGCAGGCTGCGTGCAAAGGCGTAACTTGCAATGGCTACCAGGAGCGGTACCGGCGCCACCAGCAGGATATTCGGATATCTCAGCCAGCGATCGAAGTAATTCCCCGTCAAAAACGGTGTCGCCAGGCTGACAACGATGATCGCCGCCAGGGTAGCTGCGCCGAATCGCTTTGCATGGCGCCTGGCCTGCCGTTGCAGCTCACCCTCGGTCTTGAGCACCAGCCAGGTGGCGCCGATCAATGCATAGGCCAACACGACGCCGACCCCCGTGAGCAGGGAAAACGGCGTGAGCCAGTCCCACCAGCCGCCGGCGTAGGCACGGCCGCCGACCTTGACGCCTTGCAGGAGCGCCCCCAGGACAACGCCCTGTGCCATGGCGGCAAGAAAGGATCCGGCGCTGAAGGCAAGGTCCCAGGCGGCCCGATGGGCACTGTCGCGCCAGCGGAATTCGAACGCCACGCCACGAAAAATCAGCGCCAGCAGCATTACGACGATGGGCGCATACAAGGCGGACAGGATCACGCCATAGGCGAGCGGAAAGGCCGCCAGCATGCCGCCGCCGCCCAGCACCAGCCAGGTTTCGTTGCCGTCCCACAGTGGGGCGATGCTGTTCATGGCGGTGTCGCGCTGCTGCCCGACTTCAAGAGTGGGAAACAGGATACCGATGCCCAGATCGAATCCATCGAGGACGACGTAGACAAACACGGCGAAGAAAATAATGGCCGCCCACACTATGGTGAGGTCGATGTTCATGGCTGATTGCTCCTGTTCATGGTGCGGCTTCATGCTCGATCGCCTGCGCGGGAGTGATGCCGGCACTGCGGATCGGAATGTGGGGGGTTTCCGGCTCGTGTGCGCCGGGCGGCTTGGCCATCAGTTTGAGGATGTACATGATGCCCGCGCCGAAAACGGCAAAATAGACCAGCACGAACGCCACCAGTGAGGCGGCCACCGCCGGCGCTGCCAGCGGCGATGCCGACGCGGCCGTGCGCAGCAATCCGGTGATGGTCCAGGGCTGGCGCCCCACTTCGGTGGTCACCCAGCCGGCCAGCACGGCGATCAGGCCGGATGGCGCCAGCGCAAGCGCGAAGCGGTGCAGTGCGGTAGAACTGTAGAGCGTGCCGCGCGCCCTGGCGTACAGGCTGAGCAAGCCAAGGGTGGCCATCAGCAAGCCCAGGCCCACCATGATGCGGAACGACCAGAACACGATGCCCACCGGGGGGCGATTTTCCGGCGCGACCGTGTCGAGGCCGGCCAGCGGCGCGTTGAGGTCATGTTTCAGAATCAGCGATGACAGTTTTGGAATTTCGACGGCGTAATCGACGCGGTTCTGCGCGCTGTTGGGAATGCCGAACAGGATCAGCGGGGCGCCATCGGGATGGCTCTGGTAGTGCCCTTCCATGGCCATGATTTTGACCGGCTGGTGTTCCAGCGTGTTCAAACCGTGCATGTCGCCAAGGACGATCTGCAGTGGCGCAACGACCGCCGCCATCCACATCGCCATCGAAAACATGATGCGCGAGCGGGGGTTGTCACGGTCCTTCATCAGATGCCAGGCACCGACGCCGCCGACCAGGAAGGCCGTCGTCAAATAGGCCGCCGACACGGTGTGGACCAGGCGGTAGGGGAAGCTTGGATTAAAAATGATGGCCAGCCAGCTGCCGGCCGAGACGAACTGGCCGCTCGCATTGAGGTCGTAGCCCGCCGGCGTTTGCATCCAACTGTTGACTGACAGAATCCAGAAGGCGGAAACAAAGGTGCCCAGCGCCACCATCAGTGTGGCGGCGAAATGCAGTCCCTTCCCAACCCGGCTCATGCCGAACAACATGACGCCAAGGAAGCCGGCCTCCAGGAAAAAGGCGGTCAACACCTCGTAGGCCATCAGCGGCCCGATGATCGGGCCCGCCCTGTCGGAGAAGACGGCCCAGTTTGTGCCAAACTGGTAGGACATGACGATGCCGGACACCACGCCCATGGCGAACACCAGGGCAAAAATCTTGACCCAGTAACGAAACAGGTCGAGGTAGGCGTCGCGGCCGGTTTTGAGCCACAGGCCCTCGAGCACCGCGAGGTAGCTGGCCAAGCCGATGGTTACCGCCGGGAACAGGAAATGGAAGCTGACGGTAAAGGCAAACTGAATGCGTGCCAGTAGCAGCGCGTCGGGTAGCATATGCATGGTGTTCCTTTATCAGGCAGCGCCAGTGACGCCGTCGGTACATGGTGAATCGGTGAGCGACGCGTAACGGCGGCCCCGGTTGCGAAGGCGCCAGAATCCGCGCGCGGGAACGTTTATGTATCTGAACCATGCACGATTCATGCCACGCATTCAAAAGGATTTAAGTGGTTCTTATCGATGAGTTATAAAACTCATGCGTGTAGCTGCGTAATGCCAGGCGATCGTCAGCTTTCGCTTGCCGGCAGTCTGTCGTTGCAGGAAAGAATGGACCACAAGCGCAATATCCTCGGCACGCTGGCGCAAAGGCGGCAGAACGATAGGCTCGGCACCGCCGACGCGGCGGTAGGTGCCCGATTCAATCAGGCGCAGCAGTTTTACCTGCATTGCCAATGGCACGTTGCCGATTTTAATACAGGCACCGCGATGGCAGCCAATTCGATCATTTGTTCGAGGACGGTGAACAGTTCACGATCGGCCATCTGAATTGCCGAGCGCTGCACACGCCGGGCCACACCGCCGCCTGCATGACCTACGTGATGAGCAATG
>JAQGNM010000122.1 GCA_028291845.1 Massilia sp.
GCCACCAGCACGGCGTCGGCCGCGCAGATGGCGGTGTGGGAGTCGTCGACGACATTGATCGACAGTCCAGCAAACGCCGGCGCGGCCAGCTGTTCGGCAAAGTAGGCGCGCTGGCGTTCGCCCGCCATCGGCACGATAAAACGCAACTGCGGATCTTTTGCCGCCAGCAGGCGCGCGGTTTCCAGATAGGGTACCGCCAGATA
Source organism: Massilia sp. (assembly GCA_028291845.1). Lineage (GTDB taxonomy): Bacteria > Pseudomonadota > Gammaproteobacteria > Burkholderiales > Burkholderiaceae_D > JAFCUW01. The sequence continues at coordinate 204 of JAQGNM010000122.1, forward strand.
CTTCAGCTCGCCCATGCGGCTGCCGGGCATGATGGTGACCACCCGTGCGTCGCCTGGCACGCCGAGCTTCGAGCGCGCCGCCGCCACGTCCGGCTGCAGGGGAATCAGCTCGGCCAGCGGATGGCCGATATACGTCACCGGCACCCCGGCCTTTTCGTAGATCTCCTGCTCGAAGGGGAAAATGCACAGCATGTGCGAAACCGCGCGCTGTATCTGTTTGATGCGCCCGCCGCGCCAGGCCCAGATTTGCGGGCCAATAAAATGCACCGTCGGGATGCCGCCCGCTTTCAGCTTTTCTTCCAGGCCGAGATTGAAACCGGGGTAGTCGGCGCCGACGAAGACGGCCGGCGGCGCCGCCAGCAGCTCGGCCGCGAGCCGGTCCTGGATGCCCTTGATTTCGCGGTAGCGCGGGATCACTTCGAAAATGCCGCGCACCGTCAGAACGTCCATCGGCAGCTGCGAAATAAAACCCTGCTCGATCATGCGCGCTCCGCCGATGCCGGCAAAGCGTGCCTGCGGCAGGTGCGGACGCAAGCCCGATATCAGGCGCGCGGCAAGCATGTCGCCGGACACCTCGCCGGCGACCATGGCGATGTTCACCAGTGCGCGCTGTTCAGCGGACGATGCCACGGCTGGCAGTACCGAGGAAGTCGCGCATGGCGGCCACCTGCGCCGCGCCTTCATCGCCCGCGCCGTCGATCTCGGCCAGGGCCGCCTTGGCCTCTTCCAGGGTCAGCCCGCTGCGGTAAATGATTTTATAGGCGGCGCGGATCGCATCGATCTGCGCTCGCGTGAAACCGCGCCGCTTGATGCCTTCGACGTTGACGCCGCGCGCTGCCGCCGGGTTACCGTTGACCAGCACGAACGGCGGCACATCCTGGGTCAGGCTGGTGTACATGCCGACAAAGGCGTGCGCGCCGATCTTGCAGAACTGGTGCACGCCGGCGAAGCCGGACAGGATCGCCCAGTCGCCCACTTCGACGTGGCCGGCCAGCTGGGCGTTGTTGGAAAAGATGGTATTGCTGCCGACCTGGCAGTCGTGCGCCAGGTGCACGTAGGCGCTCATCCAGTTGTCGTCGCCCAGCCGGGTGACGCCCTTGTCCTGGGCGGTGCCGGTATTAAAGGTACAAAATTCGCGGATGGTGTTGCGGTGGCCGATTTCCAGCCGGGTCGGCTCGCCCGCCCATTTTTTATCTTGCGGCTGGGCGCCGATCGAGGAGAACTGGAAGAAGCGGTTGTCCTCGCCGATGCTGGTGTGGCCGTCGATGACCACGTGCGGCCCCACCACCGTGCGCGCGCCGATGGTGACGTGCGGGCCGATGATGGAATACGGGCCGACTTCGACGGTCGGCTCGAGCCGCGCGCCGGGGTCGACGAGGGCGGTAGGGTGAATCAGCGCCATCGATTTATCCTGCCGCCTTGCTGGCGTCGTCGGTGGCTCCCGGGTTCGTAGCCCGTATGGTGCACATCAGGTCCGCTTCCAGCGCGACCGCGCCGTCGACCGTGCCGACCGCCTTGTACTTCCAGATGCCGCGCGAGACGCGCACGATCTCGACGTCCATTTTCAGCTGGTCGCCGGGGCCCACCGGGCGCTTGAAACGGGCGTTGTCGATGCCGACAAAATACACCACCGAGTTCTCGTCCGGTTGCACGCCCATGGTCAAAAACGACAGGATGGCGGCGGTCTGCGCCAGCGCTTCGATCATCAGCACACCCGGCATCACCGGCTTGTGCGGGAAGTGGCCGTTGAAGAATTCCTCGTTGATGGTGACGTTCTTGATCGCCGTGATCGATTTATTGGCTTCCCATGTCAGGACGCGGTCGACCAGCAGCAGCGGATAGCGATGGGGCAGCAAGGCCTTGATCTGGGTGATGTCGAGAGTTTTATTGTCGGTCATGGCTTTGTGAGAGTTTTAATTGTTTTTTCGAGAGCGCGAATTTTATCGCGCATCGTGTCCAGGTTGCGCACGATCGCCGCGGTTTTTTCCCAGTCGGCGTTTTTGGCAAGCGGATAAAAGCCGGTGTACTGGCCCGGTTCGAGGATCGAGCGCGACACCATGCTGCCCGAGGAGATGTGCACGCGGTCGGCGATGGTCAAGTGGCCGAGCACCATGGCGGCGCCGCCGAAGGTGCAGTACTTGCCGATGATGGCGCTGCCGGCCACGCCGACGCAGCCGGCCATCGCCGTGTGCGCGCCGATGCGGCAGTTGTGGCCGATCTGGATCTGGTTGTCGAGTTTGACGCCGTCTTCGATGACGGTGTCGGCCAGCGCGCCACGGTCGATGCTGGTGTTGGCGCCGATGTCGACGTCGTCGCCGATCATCACCCTGCCCGTTTGCGGAATCTTGATGTAGACCCCGCCCTCGTTGGCGAAACCGAAGCCGTCGCTGCCGATCACCGCGCCCGAGTGCAGGATGCCGCGCTTGCCGATCTGGCAGCGCGCGTGGAAGGTGACGTTGGCGAACAAATGCGTCCCTTCGCCGATCACGGCGCCGCGGCCGATGAAGCAGCCGGCGTCGATGACGGCGCCGGCATGCACCACGGCGCCTTCTTCGACCGTCACGTGGGGCCCGATATGGGCGCTGGGGTCGATGACGGCGTCCGCCGCCACCACCGCGCTGGGGTGGATGCCGGGCGCCGGTACGTGCGCCGTCAGCGATTCGAAATACTGCGCGGCCCTGGCGAAGTACACGTAGGGATTGGGGGTGACGATGCGCGCGCCGGTAAAACCGGCGGCGACCGCGGCGTCGTCGGCGGGAGCGACGATCATTGCGGCGGCGCCGCAAGCGGCCGCCTGCGCGCGCATTTTGCTGTTACTTAAAAAACTGATGTCGCCGGCGCCGGCGGCAGCCAGGGGGGCGATCCCGTTCACTTCCAGGTTCGCATCGCCCACCAGCTGGCCGCCGAAGCGTTCGACCAATGCGCCAAGTCGGGTGCCCATGTGTTTGCCTATGCTGTAGGGTAAAAAGCCAGGCTACTGATCCAGTTGCCTGATGAGTTTGTCGGTGATGTCGACGCCGGGCCGCGCCCACAGCACGCCGCGAAACAGCACCACGTCGAGCCGGTCCTGGCGCGCCAGCTGGGCAATGGCCATGCGGGCACGTTCGGCGATGCGCTCGCGTTCGACGTTGCTGCGATGAAATAGTTCGTCGCGGTAAGCGATTTCCTTGCGTTCGGCTTCTTCCTCGAGATCGCGCACCTCGCGGCGGCGCCGGGTGCGCTCGGGTTCGTCGAGCACCTGCTCGTCGTCGAGATATTGCGCGGTCAACTTGCGCAAGCGCGCGAACAGCTCCTGGTTGGCGCGCGCGCGGCCGGCAAATTCAGCCTTGATGGCGGCATCGGCCGCCTTGGCCGCGCGCGTTTCGATGAACAGGCGGTCGATCGCCACGTAGCCGACGGTCAGGGTGGCGCCTTGGGCCTGGGCCTGGGCCAAGCCAGGCAGTAGCGCGCCGGACAAGGCCAGCGCGCCGGCCGCAAGCAGCCAGCGCGCCATCGACTGGCAAGCTGGTGGACGACGAAGGCGCGGGCCGGTCACTGCGTTATTTGTCGAGCAGCTTGATGACTTTGTCGGTGATGTCGATGCGCGGGCTCGACCAGGCCGACTCTTGCAGCACGATGTCCAGATGCTCCTGCTCGGCGATCTGCTCGATCAGCTTGTAGGCTTTCTGGGCGATATTGGCGCGCTCTTCGCTTTTACGCTGCAACAAGTCCTCGTTGAACTCGCGCTGGGTGCGCTGGACATCCTTTTCCAGGTCCGATACCTCTCTGTAGCGGCGCGTCCGCTCCGGTTCGACCAGGGTCGGCGCATCGGCGTCGAGCTTCTCCGACAGGGTTTTCAGGCGCGCCAGCATGTCCTTGTTGGACTTCTGGCGGCGCGAAAACTCCGCCTCGATCTTGACGTCGGCGGCCTTGGCCAGCTTCGAATCGGTCATCAGGCGTTCGGTGAAGACAAAGCCGATCCGGCTCGGCGCCGCCGGCGCCTGGGCCCGGGCCGGCGCCATCGCGACGGCGCACAGGGCGGCTGCCGACAGCAGTATCGGCAGCGAAGTGGTCACATTTTTCAGCATAAGTTTCCGCACAAAAGTCTCCGCAATATATTGCTGGCGTGCAGCCGCATCGAACATCAGAAACCTGTACCCATCTGGAACTGGAAACGTTCCAGGCGGTCGCCCGGTTTCGGATTAAGTGGCTTAGCATAACTGATCTTCAGCGGGCCGACAGGGGAAATCCAGGAGACACCGAGACCGGTCGAGAAGCGCAGCTGGTTGGCGCGCATCTTCTCGCCTTCCTGGTAGACCTGGCCGCCGTCGAGGAAGCCGAACCAGCGCAAGCTGCGGTCGGGTCCGCCGCCCGGGAACGGCAGCTGCAGTTCGGCATTGCCGATCAGGCGCTTGGCGCCGCCGAGGGCATCGCCGTACAGCGGATCGACCACGCCAAGCGAGGACGACAGGTAGCCGCGCACCGAACCGATACCGCCGCCGTAGAAGTTCTTGAAAACCGGGTAGCTGGTGCCGCGGATGCCGTGACCGTAGTCGACTTCACCCTTCAGGGCCAGGGTGACCAGGCGCGACAGCGGACGGTACCACTGCTGCTCGTAGACGGCGCGGTAGTACTTCGAATTGCCAAATAAATCGAGTTCGAGGTTGGCGCGCTGGTAGCGGCCGATGCTCGGGGTGACCGCGCTGTCGCGGGTGTCGCGGCTCCAGGCGACCGTCAGCGGCAGCGAATTGGTGACCGCCTTGCCGATACCGTCCGGATTGCCGCTGAACTGGCGCACGTAATCGCGGTAGCGGGTCGGGCTGGTGGCGTCGGTTTCGATGCCGGTGCGCTCCAGGCCGGCGCCGAAAAACACCGTGTCCGATTCCGAGAACGGCACGCCGAAACTCATGCGCGCGCCGGTCTGGCGCACCGTGAAGGTACCGGTGTTGAGCGCCGGCGGGCGGGTGCTGCGCAAGTACACTTCGAACGAGCGCGACACGCCGTCGTCGGTGAAATACGGATTGGTTTGCGAGAACGCGATGGTGCGGCTGTAGCGGCTGGTGTTCAGTTCGATGCCGACGGTGTTGCCGGAACCGGCGAAGTTGGCCTGCGAAATCGCCGCCGTCAGGGTGAATTTCTCCGACTGCGAGAACGCGCCGCCGATCAGGAAGTTACCGGTCGGCTTTTCCACCACGTTCAGGTTGACGTCGACCTGGTCGGAGGTGCCCTGCGCTTCCGGGGTGTCGATGGTGACGTCCTTGAAGTAGCCGAGGCGGTCGACGCGGTCGCGCGAAAGCTTGATCTTGTTGCCGTCGTACCAGGAACCCTCGAACTGGCGGAACTCGCGGCGGATCACCTCGTCGCGGGTGGTGGTATTGCCCGAAATATTCATGTGGCGCACGTAGGCGCGCTTGCCGGGATCGACGAAGAAAGTGAATGCCACCTGGCGCTTGGCGCGGTCGATTTCCGGATTGGCGTTGACGTTGGCAAAAGCGTAACCGAAGGTACCGAGGCGGTCGGAAATGCGCTTGTTCGATTCAGTCAGCAGTTCGCCCGAGTAGGTCGAGCCGGGCTTCAGCAGCAGCAGGCTCTTCAGTTCCTCTTCCCTGCCGAACATTTCACCATCGAGCTTGACGCTGGAAACCGTGTATTTCTCGCCCTCGGTGATGTTGATGGTGAGATAAATATCCTTCTTGTCCGGCGTGATCGACACCTGGGTCGACTCGACATTCACTTCCAGGTAGCCGCGATTGAGGTAAAACGACTTCAATGCCTCGATATCGCCGGTCAGCTTGGTCTTCGAATATTGGTCGGCCTTGGAATACCAGGTGAACCAGCCGGAGGTATTGAGCGCCATGGTCTGGCGCAGTTCCTTGTCGGAGAAGTGCTTGTTGCCGACGATGTTGATGCCCTTGATGCGGGCCGCTTCGCCCTCGTCGACGTTGAACATCACGGTGACGCGGTTGCGCTCGATCGGCGTGATGGTGGTGGTGATCTTGACGCCGTACAAGCCGTGCGACAGGTATTGGCGTTTCAGTTCCTGCTCGGCGCGGTCGACCGAGGCCTTGTCGAAAATCTTGGTTTCGCCGACGCCGATTTCCTTCAGCGCCTTGACCAGTACGTCCTTCTCGAATTCCTTGGTGCCGGTGAAATCGACCGTCGAAATGGCCGGACGCTCTTCGAGAATCACCACCAGCACGCCGTTTTCCTCTTCCAGCCGCACGTCCTTGAAGAAGGTGGTGGCGTACAGGGCCTTGATGGCGGCGATGCTCTTGTCATCGTCGAAGGTCTCGCCTACACGCACCGGCAGGTAGCTGAACACGGTGCCCGCTTCGGTACGCTGGATGCCTTCGACGCGGATGTCCTTGACGACGAAGGGGGTGATGGCCAGGGCCTGGCCCGAACACAGGGCAAAAACGGCGGCGCCGATCAGGGAGGGACGGAACAGCGATGTCAGGGCAAAACGATCTGAATGTAATTTCATTGGCTAATTCATGGTCCTAATTTTTCACAGGCTTGTCGACATGCTTGCGCCCGGACCCGGCTTGCAAACTCAGAGCCGGCGGGCGATGTCGTTGAAAAGGGCCAGCGCCATCAGCATGGCCAGCAGGACCACGCCGGCACGCTGTGCATACGCCCCGATCCGCTCGGACAAAGGGCGTCCGGTCAAAACTTCCAGCGAATAATACAGCAAAAGCCCCCCATCCAGAACCGGAATTGGTAACAGATTCATCACCCCGAGACTGATGCTGACGAAGGCGATAAAGCCGATAAATACCGCCGGACCCAGACGCATGGTCTGCTGGGCGTAGTCGGCGATGGTGAGCGGGCCGGTGACATTTTTCAGCGACACTTCGCCAGTCACCATGCGCTTGATCATTTTGAGGGTGATGGTGATGGTCTCCCAGGTGCGGCGCGCGCCGGTCGCCAGCGCGTCGAACGGGCCGGCGGTGACGGTCACCATCTGCGGCGCCACGCTTGGCGCCAGGCCGATCGCCCAGATCTTGTCCTTCTCGCGCAGCTCCGGCTTGACGGTGACGGCGAGCGTGCCGCCGTCGCGGTTCAGGGTCAGCGCCAGCGCCTTGCCGTTCGAGCCGCGCACCGCTTTGACCAGGTCGACGCCATCGGTGACGGCGGCGCCGTCGACGGCGGCGACGACATCGCCCTGGCGCACGCCGGCCCGTTCGGCCGGGCCGCCGGCGAGCACCGTTTCGACTCTGGCGGCCGGGCGCCACAGGTCCAGTCCCAGTTTATTGGTGAAATCGCCATCGATGTCGAGTCCCGTCAAGCCGCTGGCGGGCAGGATCGCCGCCGTCTGGCCGCCTTGCGGCTGGCGCACCTCGAGGCGCGCATCGCGCTTTTCGACGATGGCGTCGACCAGCGCCCAGCGCATCTCCGCCCAGCTGGCCACTGGCTTGCCGTCAACCGCCGCGATGGTCTCGCCGCCACGCAGGCCGGCCTGAAAGGCGGGGCTGTTGGCCTCGGGCGCGCGCAGGCGCGCCGACGGTTCGCTGGTGCCGGCCATCGCCAACCCCGCCAGCAGCACGATGGCGAGGACGAAATTGGCCAGCGGCCCGGCGGCGACGATGGCGATACGCCGCCATACCGACTGGCGGGTGAATTCGCGGTCGGCGTCCTTGCTGTCGACCTGCTGGTCGGGATCGCGCGCATCGAGCATCTTGACGTAGCCGCCCAGCGGCAAGGCCGATACCGCCCATTCGGTCTGATCGGGGCCGAACTTGCGCGACCACACCACCTTGCCCATGCCGACCGAGAACCGTAACACCTTGACGCCGCACAGGCGGGCCACCAGGTAGTGGCCAAGTTCGTGAAAAATGATCAAAGGTCCCAGCGCCAGGATGAAGGCCGGGATCATCAAGAGGTTGTTCATCGCGCGAGGCTGCCGACGATGTTGGTGGCGGCCGCGCGCGCCAGCGCGTCCTGCGCCAGCACCGCTTCGATGCTGCTGGCGGCGCCGTGGTCGTTTTCCTCCATCACCCGCCCGACCACCCGGTCGATATCGCGAAAGCCGATGCGGCGCGCGAGGAAGGCTTCGACCGCCACTTCGTTGGCGGCGTTGAGCAGGCTTGGGGCGGTGCCGCCCGCGCGCAGGGCGTCGAACGCCAGCGCCAGGCAGGGGAACCTTTGAAAATCGGGTTTTTCGAACTGCAGCGCGGCCATGCTGGTCAGATCGAGTTGCGCCACGCCCGAATCGATCCGCTCGGGATAGGCCAGCGCATGGGCGATCGGGGTACGCATGTCGGGGTTGCCCAGTTGCGCCAGCACCGAGCCGTCGACGTAGGACACCATCGAATGGATCACGCTTTGCGGGTGGATCACCACCTCGATCTGGTCGGCCGTCGCGCCGAACAGCCAGTGCGCCTCGATCACTTCGAGGCCCTTGTTCATCATGGTGGCCGAGTCGACCGAGATCTTCCTGCCCATCGACCAGTTGGGATGCTTGCAGGCTTCGTCGGGGGTGACCGTCTCCAGCGTGTCGACGGCGCGCTTGAGGAACGGCCCGCCGGACGCCGTCAGCACGACTTTCGCCACGCCGGACGCCGCCGGCGCACGCTGGTAGGACATCGGCAGCGACTGGAAGATCGCATTGTGCTCTGAGTCGATCGGCAGCAGCACGGCGCCGTGGCGCTCGACCAGGTCCATGAACAACTGGCCGGACAACACCAGCGCTTCTTTATTGGCCAGCAGGATCTTGCGCCCTGCCCTGGCCGCGGCCAGGGTCGGCGCCAGGCCGGCGGCGCCGACGATCGCCGCCATCACGGTATCGGCTTCGGCGGCCACTTCGCACAGCGCTGCTTCGCCATATGAAACGTCGCAGCGCAGGTCGCGCTCGCGCAGCATGGCGGACAGGCGCGCCGCCGCCTCGGCGCTGCCGACCACCGCGCGCGCGGGGCGAAATTGCACGCACTGGGCGGCCAGTTCATCGACCTTGCTGTGCGCCGTCAGGGCGTACACGCGGTAGCGCTCGGGATGGCGCGCCAGCACGTCGAGGGTGGAGATGCCGATCGAGCCGGTGGCGCCTAATATCGTAACTTGTTGCATGATTGGCAAACCCTGATAACTTCCGAAATCTTCCGGCCTTACAGCCAGGTTGCGATCAGCGCCGCCAGCGGCAACACCGGCACCAGCGCATCGATGCGGTCGAGGACGCCGCCATGGCCCGGCAGCAAGTTGCTGCTGTCCTTGACGCCGGCGCGGCGCTTCAGCTGGGATTCGAACAGGTCGCCGCACACCGACAAGGCGGCAATCGCGATCAGCACCAGGACGAATACGCCCCAGCCGAAGCGCGCCTGCAGGTAGACGGGGAAGGTGTCGGCCAGGGTCATGCCGCCGAACAGCACCGCCGCGGTCGATAACACCAGCACGGCCAGGCCGCCGCCGATCGCGCCTTCCCACGATTTACCGGGCGAGATCGACGGCGCCAGCTTGCGCTTGCCGAAGGCCTTGCCCGCAAAATAAGCGCCGATGTCGGCGATCCACACCAGCACCAGCACCGACAGCAGGTACAGCGCTGAATGGTGGTACAGCCTGACGATGGCGGCGAAACAGGCGACGATGGAGATCGCGTAAGTGATACTCAATAAAGTGTTGCTGAAGGTGCCCAGCGGCGGCAAGCCGATCTTCAGCGACGGCGCCAGCCGCAGCAGCCATACCAGCACGCCGATGGCAAACCACATTTGCGGGCGTGCCTGCGGCACGATCAGGAACGAATAGGCAAATACGGCGGTCCACACGGCGGCGATCAGCAGCACCTGCTTCGATCCGGGGTTGAACAGCCTGAACGCTTCCCAGATGGCGGCGCCGAAAAACACGGACACCACCACGCCAAAGGCAATCGGGTTGCCGATGTACAGCACCGGCAACAGGACGGCCAGCAACACCAGCGCCGTGATGACACGCGTTTTGAGCATATTATTTTTTCCCTGCCACTTGGTCGCCGGTGCGGCCGAAACGGCGCTCGCGGCTTTGATATGAAACGATCGCTTGGTCGAGCGAGGCGGGGGAAAAATCCGGCCAGAAGGTATCGGTAAAATACAACTCCGAATAAGCCAGCTGCCACAAGAGGAAATTGGAAATGCGCTCTTCGCCGCCGGTGCGGATGAACAGGTCCGGCTCGGGCGCGTAGGCCATCGCCAGGTGCTCGGCCAGCATCTCTTCGGTGAACTCGGTGACGCCGGGATGGGCCGCCACCATTTTCGAGCTCGCCTGCATGATGTCCCAGCGTCCGCCGTAGTTGGCGCAGACGGTGAGGGTCAGGCGGGTGTTGTTGGCGGTGCGCCGTTCGGCGTTGGCGATCATCTCGCGCAGCTTGGCGTCGAAGCGCGACAAATCGCCGACCACCTTGAGGCAGATGTCGTTGGCGTGCATTTTCGCCACTTCGCGTTCCAGCGCGGTGACGAACAGGCGCATCAAGAGCGACACTTCCTCTTCGGGACGGCGCCAGTTCTCGGACGAAAAGGCGAACAGGGTCAGGTACCCGATGCCGCGGTCGACGCAGGCCTCGACGATCTCGCGCACGGCGTCGACGCCCTTGACGTGGCCGGCCACGCGCGGCAGCATGCGCCGGGTGGCCCAGCGGCCGTTGCCGTCCATGATGATGGCGACGTGGCGCGGTACCGACGATGCTTCCGGTACCGCCTTGGTGGAGCTTTTAAAGATCATAAATCCAGACTGTCGGTGGACTATACGGTCAACACTTCTTTTTCCTTGTCGACGACCATCTTGTCGACATCGGCGACGAACTTGTCCGTCAGCTTCTGGATTTCGTCGGTCGAACGTCGCTCGTCGTCTTCCGACGCCAGCTTGTCCTTGACCAGCTTTTTGACCTGCTCGTTGGCGTCGCGGCGGATGTTGCGGATGGCGATCTTGGCGTCTTCCGCCTCGCCCTTGACCAACTTGACCATTTCCTTGCGGCGCTCTTCCGACAGCATCGGCGTCGGCACACGGATCTGCTCGCCCTGCGAGGACGGGTTCAGGCCCAGGTCGGCGTCGCGGATGGCTTTCTCGATCGTCTGCAGCATCTTTTTTTCATACGGCTGCACGCCGATGGTACGGGCGTCGATCAGCGTGACGTTGGCCACGCCCGTCAAAGGCGTCGGCGAGCCGTAGTAATCGACGGTGATGTGGTCGAGAATGCCGGTGTGGGCGCGGCCGGTGCGCACCTTGGCCAGATCGGCGCGCAGGGTCTCGATCGACTTGCTCATGCGCTCTTGCGCGTTTTTCTTGATGTCAGCGATGGTCATGCTGCTCTCCTGAATTCTTTGTATTAATAATAGTATTGCAGTTCCAGGGCCTCGAGATACCGCGCAGAAGGTTGATCGAGGCCCAACCACAAGATTTTACACGTGTACCAGGGTACCTTCGTCCTCGCCCATGATCACAGCCTTGAGGGCGCCCGGCTTGACGATCGAAAACACCTTGATCGGCAGATTCTGGTCGCGGCACAGGGCGAACGCGGTGGCGTCCATCACCTGCAGCTGTTTCGAGATCGCCTCGTCGAAACTGACCGAATTGTAGCGGGTGGCGCTCGGGTCCTTCTTGGGGTCGGCAGTGTACACGCCATCGACCTTGGTGGCTTTCAACACGATTTCAGCGCCGATCTCAGCCCCGCGCAGGGCGGCGGCGGTGTCGGTGGTGAAGAATGGGTTGCCGGTGCCGGCGGCGAACACGACGACCTTGCCTTCTTCCAGGTACTGCAGCGCTTTCGGGCGCACGTACGGCTCGACCACCTGCTCGATGGCGATGGCCGACATCACGCGCGCGGTGATGCCGACATGGCGCATGGCGTCGGCCAGCGCCAGCGCGTTCATCACGGTGGCCAGCATGCCCATGTAATCGGCGGTGGCGCGGTCCATGCCCTGGGCGCCGGGGGCGACGCCGCGGAAGATGTTGCCGCCGCCGATGACGACCGCCAGCTCGACGCCGAGCGCGGCCACTTCGGCGATATCGGCCACCATGCGGTCGATGGTGGCGCGGTTGATGCCGTAGTTGTCGTCGCCCATCAGTGCTTCGCCAGAGAGTTTGAGAAGAACGCGTTTGTAAGCGGGTTTGGTCATGAAAGCTCCTGGGTGACGTTGTATTTTGTACTACCGTCCGCGCCTCGTGGGCCGGCGGCATGATTTGTTACACATACTGCACAGACTGCAGTTAAAAAAACGGGCCTTCCGGCCCGCTTTCCAACTTCATGTTACTGCTTGGAAGCAGCCATTTGCGCTGCCACTTCAGCGGCAAAATCATCCTGCTTCTTCTCGATGCCTTCGCCGACCACATACATGGCGAACGATTTAACGGTGGTGCCCGCCGCTTTCAACATCTGCTCGACCGACTGCTTGTCGTTCTTGACGAACGGCTGGTTCAGCAAGGACACTTCTTTCAGGTACTTCTGTACCGAACCTTCCAGGCGCTTGGCGAGGATTTCCGGCGACTGCGCAGGCTTGCCGGCGGCAGCTGCCTGGTCGGCATCTTCCTGGGCCTTCAGGGCGGCGACCGAACGCTCTTTTTCGATCAGCTCGGCAGGCACCTGGTCCGACGACAGCGACACCGGCTTCATGGCGGCGATGTGCATCGCGACGTCCTTGCCGACCTGCTCGTCCGGGCCGTCGAATTCGACCATCACGCCGATGCGCGAGTTGTGCAGGTACGACGCCAGTTTGGCGGTCGTTTCGAAGCGCTGGAAGCGGCGGATCGACATATTCTCGCCGAT
>JAQGNM010000131.1 GCA_028291845.1 Massilia sp.
AGCGCGGCGTCATCAGGCGTTCCGGCGCCACGTAGACGAGATCGATGTCGCCGGTGCGCACCAGGCGTTCGATGCGCATCGATTCTTCGTACGTCTGGGTCGAATTCATGAACGCCGCGCGCACCCCCACTTCGGCCAGCGCATCGACCTGGTCCTGCATCAGTGCGATCAGGGGCGAGACCACCACGCCGACGCCGTCGCGCAGCAGCGCCGGGATCTGGTAGCACAGCGACTTGCCGCCGCCGGTAGGCATCAAGACCAGGGCGTCGCCGCCGCTGGCGACGTGCTCGACAATATCTGCCTGCTGGCCGCGGAACGCCGGGTAGCCGAAGACGGTGTCGAGAATTTCCAGGGCGCGTGTGGCCAGCTCGCTCTCGCCGCTCGCAATGTGACTCATATCGTTCATTAAACCCTTACTCGACCCATTGAACCCACCCGTAATGCGCACTGGCGATGATAACAATACCGAAGACGATACGGTACCAGGCGAAGAAGGTGAAGTCGTGCGTGCTGATGTAACGCAGCAGCCAGCGCACACACAAGAAAGCCGACACGAATGCGGCAAAGCCGCCGATGCCGAACAAGGGCAGATCGGCGATCGACAGCAGGGCGCGTTCCTTGTAGACCGAATAGACGGTGGCGGCCAGCAAGGTCGGGATCGCCAGGAAGAAGGAAAACTCGGTGGACGCCTTGCGCGACAGGCCCAGCATCATGCCGCCGATAATCGTCGCGCCGGAGCGGCTGGTGCCGGGAATCAGGGCGAAGGCCTGGGCGCAGCCGACCTTGAAGGCGTCCAATACCGTCATGTCGTCGACCGATTCGATGCGCGCTTTATAAATGCCGCCGACGCTGCGCTGCTTGTTGCGGTTTTCCACCCACAAAATAATCAAACCGCCGACGATGAAGGCAAGCGCCACCGGCACCGGGGCGAACAGGTGGGCCTTGATCATCTTGCTGAAAAACAGGCCGAGGATGGCCGCCGGTAAAAACGCGACGATCAGGTTGAGGACGAATTTTTGCTGTTTTTTCTCGCCGATACCGGTAAACACGGCGCCAATTCGTGCGCGAAACTCCCACATCACCGCAAGGATGGCGCCGGCCTGGATGGCGATATCGAATACCTTGGCGCGCTCGTCGACGAAATTAAGCAGGCTGCCGGCGAGGATCAGGTGGCCGGTGGAGGAAATCGGCAGGAATTCGGTGAAACCTTCCACCAGGCCCATGACGATGGCTTTGATCGCAAGAATGAGGTCCATGTATTTATATGTAGGGGTGAATGAATGAGGTGGGTAGGCTGGGGGGCAAACCTGTCTTGCAGGCAGCGGGAACCGGGCCGAAGCTTACCACGAGCAGGCCGCTTGCCGCCGTCGGCACCGCCGCCGCGGTATCATTGTTTTTAGAATTAAAACAAGACTTCGGAGACGAACAAGATGATCGATGCGGCACACGCCTGGCTGATCGGGTTGCTGGGCGATAACGTGGACTGGAAACAGGTGCTGCTGGCCGGCGCCACCCCGCTGTTCCTGCTCGCCTTCGTGGTGGAACTGAGCGGCGCCAAACGCCGCGGCCATCAGGCCAGTTTCAAATCAAAAGAAATCATCGCCAACGTCGCCCTCGGCACCGCTTACCAGGTCGCCGAAGCAGTGGCCTGGCTGCTGGCGACCGGAGCGATTTTTTCCTGGGTATATCGACACCGCCTGTTCGACATCCCGGTCAATGGCTGGACCGTGCTGCCGATTTTCGTGATGGTGGAGTTTTGCTATTACTGGTTTCACCGCAGCTCGCACCGGGTGCGCTGGTGGTGGGCCGCCCACGTGCCGCACCACAGCGGCGAAACCATGAATTTCACCACCGCCGCCCGCCAGAGCGTGTTGAATGTGTTCGTCGGCACCTTCATTTTTTATCTGCCGCCGGTGCTGCTGGGCGTGCCGCCGGCGGTGGTGATGTTCATGCTGGCGGTCGACCTGGTCTATCAATATTTTGTGCACACCGACGCCATCGGCAAGTTGCCCGACTGGTACGAGGCAATCTTCGACACGCCGTCGAATCACCGCGTGCACCACGGCCGTAATCCGCAGTACATCGACAAGAACTACGGCGGCGTGTTGATTATCTTCGACAAGCTGTTCGGCACCTATTGCAAGGAGTCCGAAAAAGTCGACTACGGCATCACGCAGCAGATCCGTTCCTACAATTTTCTGGTGCTCAACGTCCACGAAATGGTCGACATGCTCAGAGATGTCGCCGCGCCGGGGCCGCTGTGGCAGCGACTGAAACACCTGTGGATGCCGCCGGACTGGCAGCGGCCGGGGCATCAGCCGGTGCGCACCTGGACGGTGGAGCGGCAGAATGCGCCAGAGCAGCACCCGGCGCCAGCTACCGAATCCGTCGGCTAGTCAGTTTGCGGGCAGGTGGCGCGTTCGAGCGTATCGAGCCAGTGCATCGCATATTCGCGGTTCGGCCCGCACATTTCCAGCGATGGCTGCAAGCCGCCACAAAACGCCGGTCGCTCCGGCTTGCCGAAAATCCGGCATAAATTGTCGTCACCCAGCTGCACGCAGCGCACACCCGCGGGTTTCCCATCCGGCATGCCGGGGATCGGGCTGGTGATTGACGGCGCGGTGCAGCAGGCGCCGCAGTCGAGGCGGCAACTAAGGGAGGCGGAACGGGTCATGCTGCGGCGGTGGGAACAGGAGGCGCCAGTATAGTCTCCTTCATCACGGCAGGCGAGGGCGGCGCCCGCGCAGGTCGTCGACCAGCGGCACGCTCACCAGCGCCAACAACAATACCGCCAGCGGCAAGGTCATGGCATAGCCGGCGTGGTGAAAGCCGAACGCGCCAACGAAGGCACCGCCCGTAAAACAACCGGCGAGGCCGAGCAGCAAGGCCAGGTGCGCGCGGTCGGCGCGCACCGGTGGCAGTTCGGGGTGATTTCCCGAGTGCCAGTAAGCCATGCGGCCCAGTTCGATGCCGATGTCGGTGACGATGCCGGTGATGTGGGTGGTGCGGATTTCGGCGCCCGACAGCTTGGTGATCAAGGCATTTTGCAAACCCATCATGAAACACAGCAGTATCATCGTCAGCGAAACATACAAGGGGTCCCTGGCGTTTAGTTGCGCGCCAGCCACACCAAAGCACAATAAGAGCAAGGCCTCCAACAACAGGGGCAGGGCGTATTGACTGTGCAGCCGGCGGCGCCGGGCGAAATTGATCATCAGCGCCGAGCATGCCGCCCCCAGGGTGAATGCGCATAGCGCCGCCAGCGCCACGGGAATCGTGCCCGTGTTGCCGAGCACGGCATTGTCCGCAATGGCGGAGACAATGCCGGTCATGTGCGAGGTGTACTGGTGTATCGCAAGAAAGCCGCCTGCGTTGATGGCGCCGGCGACAAAGGCCAGCACCATGCCGAGCTGCCGGTTGGCGCTCTGCACACGCGCGGCGCCGGTCAGTTTGCGGGCGAACTTGATTGGCATGGCATCTCCTTGGCTTGTCGAAACTATCATAGCGCGCCCTTGCACGCTTGACGCTATACGACTGACCCGCCTACTATTAATGACCCGGCGTTAATTAATTTTATCGCAGTAAATGTTGTTGATAAGGCAAATAAGCTGGACCCGGCACCGGCATTTCGATCATCATATTGACCCTTTACCCTGAAGCAGGACCCCACCCATGCCATGCCCGTTCGACACCAAGCCGCGCTGGGAGCGCCGCAAGGATGCGCGCCCCCAGGAAGTGCTGGCGGCGGCGCTCGACCTGTTTGTCGAGCGCGGCTTTGCGTCGACCCGGCTGGAAGACGTCGCCAAATGCGCAGGCGTGTCGAAGGGCACCTTGTACCTGTATTTCGCCAACAAGGAAGAGCTGTTCAAGGCGGTCGTACGCGCCAGCATCGTGCCGATCATTGGCGAGGCCGAAGAGTTGATTGCCCAGTTCGACGGTCCCAGCGACGAGCTGATGCGTAGCGTCATCCTCGGCTGGTGGCAGAGAAGCGGCGAATGCAAGACCTCCGGCATCCCGAAGTTGATCATGGCCGAAGCCGGTAACTTTCCCGACATCGCCAGCTTTTACAAGGAAGAGGTCATCGACCGCGGCAGCAGGATGATCGCCAGCATGCTCGAGCGGGCGATCGCCCGCGGCGAATTCCGCCAGGTCGACGTCGCCGCCATGACCCAGGTGTTGATCGCCCCGATGCTCATGCTGATGACCTGGAAACACTCGGTCGGCCCTTGCGAGCATGCCGCATTGGACCCGCAGGCATTTTTGAGCACCTTCCTCGATATGGCCTTGCACGGCCTGGCGGCGCCCGCAAACCATACCGCCGCCGTGCCCAAGCCCTAAATTGCCCCATCACGTCGCCGCTATCGGACGTTCAGCCCCCTCAAACTGCAGACTGTCGCAATTTCGCGCGATCTGAGATTGCTTGTCGTTAAGATGTTTCGACTGAGGCCGTTCACGATAAAATATCGGATTATCTTTCCTCACCGAGTCCCGCCATGAATATTGAACAAGCCCGTTTTAACATGATCGAACAGCAAATCCGTCCTTGGAACGTGCTGGACCAGGACGTGCTCGATTCGCTGGTGGTGGTCAAACGCGAACAATTCGTTCCTGCCGCCGCCAGGGCGCTGGCCTTTGTCGATACCGAAATTCCCCTGGGCGAAGGCCAGTTCATGTTCACGCCGAAACTGGAAGCGCGCATTTTGCAGGAAGTGCAACTGAAAAAACACGAGACCGTGCTGGAAATCGGCGCCGGCTCCGGCTACATGGCGGCGCTGCTGGCCCACAAGGGCCGCTCGGTGACCACCGTTGAAATCAACCCGACCCTGAAAACCATGGCGGAAACCAATCTGGCCAACGCCGGCGTGACCAACGTCACCGTCGAAGCGGGCAATGGCGCCATGGGCTGGGAAAAGGGTGCGCCGTACGACGTGATCGTCATCTCGGGCGCGCTGGAAGTGCTGCCGGAAGCGTTTTTGAAACAGATCAAGGTGGGCGGACGGATTGCCGCGATCATCGGCGTCGCGCCAGTGATGTCGTGCAACATTATCACCCGCGTGTCGGACACCGGTTACGACACCGTCAAAGTGTTCGAAACCAATGTTAAATACCTGGTCGACACTGAAGTGTTGTCCCACTTTACGTTCTGAGACCGCGATGCAACACATCACCGCGCCAGAACTGGCAAGCCGGCTGAGCGACGAGGCGCAAGTTAAACCCGTGTTGCTCGACGTGCGCGAGCCGTGGGAATACGAGCGCTGCCATCTGGACGGCGCGATCTTGATGACGATGAGCACGATTCCGGCGCGCATCGACGACCTCGATGAGGATGCCGAAATTGTCTGTATCTGTCACCACGGCGCGCGCAGCATGCAGGTGGCGGCATTTTTGGAACGTAACGGCTTTACCAAGGTAATAAATTTGACGGGCGGCATTCACGCCTGGGCGCTGCAGGTCGACGGCTCGATGCCGACCTACTGATATTTAATTTAAGAAATCCAAAAAACTCCACGGAGAGAGCAATGCAGAAACCTTTGATCGCCGCGCTGATTGCCAGCGCATGCCTGTCGCTCAACGCCCGCGCGGCGGACCTGATCCAGGTCTACCAGCAGGCGCTGGCGAACGATGCGGTGTACGCCAGCGCGCGTGCTTCGCTGGCGGCGGGGCGCGAGAAGGTACCGCAGGGCCTGTCCGGCTTGCTGCCCACCGTCGGCCTGAGCGGCGCGTACTCGCGCAACAACAATGAGTCCTCGCCATTCAACGAAGGCGTGATCGTCACCAATCCGATCACCGGCGCCCAGGGCGTGGTCAGCGGATCGCGCGCCACCCTCAATTCGAACCAGATCACGCTGGCGCTGTCGCAGCCGCTGTTTCGCTGGGACCGCTGGGAAACCTACGAGCAAAGCAAGCTGCTGCAGGCAATCACCGAGGCCCAGTTCGCCCAGGCCCAGCAAGACCTGATCACCCGCGTTTCGCAAGCATACTTCGATGTGCTGGCGGCGCAAGACACGCTCGAATCGACCCGCGCGCAAAAAACCGCCACCACCGAACAGCTGGCGTCGGCCAAGCGCAACTTCGAAGTGGGCACCCAGACCATCACCGATACCCACGAGGCGCAAGCGGCCTATGACCTGGTGGTGGCGCAGGAGTTTGCTGCGATCAACGATCTGGAAAACAAGAAAAGCGCTTTGCAGGCCATCATCGGCACGGCGCCCACCACGCTGGCGACCTTGAGGCCCGGCGTGACCTTGTCGCCGCCGCAGCCGGCGGTGATCGATCCGTGGGTGTCGTCGGCGGAAACGCAAAACTATGGCGTCACCGTGTCGCAATTGTCGCTCGAGTCCGCCAAGCGCGACATCAAGAGAAATCGCGCCGGCCACTATCCGACCGCCGACCTGGTCGCCAGTTCCCAGCGCATCCGCGCCGACGGCTCGACCACCAGCTCGGGCACCACTACCAGCAACGCCATCGGCGTGCAGTGGAGCATTCCGATCTTCAGCGGCTTTGCCGTCACCAGCCGCGTGCGCGAATCGATCGCGCTGGAAGACAAGGCTCGTAATGACCTGGAATCGACCAAGCGTAACGCCGCGCTGGCGGCCCGCCAATCCTTCCTGGGCGTCAACAGCGGCCTGGCGCAAGTAAAAGCGCTGGAAGCGGCCGAGGTGTCGAGCCAGTCCGCGCTCGATTCCAACAAGCTCGGTTACCAGGTGGGCGTGCGCATCAACATCGACGTCTTGAATGCCCAGCGCCAGTTGTATTCGACCCGCCGCGATCTGTCACGCGCGCGTTACGACACCATCATGAACGGCTTGCGCTTGAAGGCAGCCGCCGGTTCCTTGCGCGAAGCGGACCTGGTGCCGGTGAATGCGCTGCTGGTGAAGTGATCTCGGCTGCACCAAAAGTAAAAGGGGCCGCGGCCCCTTTTTTTACGACTTCAAGCCGGCGCCGGGCGCCTGATCTTTTCTCTCGATCAGTTCCACTTTATAGCCATCCGGGTCGGTAATAAACGCGATCACCGTGCTGCCGCCCTTGACCGGGCCCGGCTCGCGGGTGATGTTGCCGCCGCTGGCGCGTACCGAGTCGCAGGTGGCGTAAATATCGTCGGCGGAGATGGCGATGTGGCCGTAGGCGGTGCCCATCTCGTAGTGGGTTTCGCCATAGGTGTAGGTCAGCTCCAACTCGGCGTGATCCGGATTGCTCCCGTAGCCGACGAACGCCAGGGTGTATTTGTATTCGGGATTGTCGCTGGTGCGCAGCAGTTTCATGCCCAGCACCTTGGTGTAAAAATCGATGGAGCGCTGCAGGTCGCCGACCCGCAGCATGGTGTGCAAAATACGCATCAGAATCATCCTTCTATGAGAGAAGCAATGATTCTAGACTTAATGGCGCTGTTACGCTTGCAAGGTGGCGTCGAGCGTGATGTCGGCGTTGAGCAGTTTCGACACCGGGCAGTTGGCCTTGGCATCCTTGGCCGCGGCCTGGAACGCTTCGTCGGTGGCGCCCGGGATGGTGGCCGTCAGCGCCAGGTGGATGGCGGTGATGGCAAAGCCTTCTCCCTGTTTTTCCAGGGTGACGGTGGCTTTGGTTTCCATATTGGAGGCTTTCAGCCCGGCCTTTTCCAGCACGCCCGACAATGCCATCGTAAAACAGCCGGCGTGCGCCGCGCCGATCAGCTCTTCCGGGTTGGTGCCCGGGCCGTCGGCAAAGCGCGCCTTGAAGCCATACGGCGCTTTGTTCAAGACGCCGGTTTCGGTCGAGATGCTGCCGATGCCTTCCTTGATGCCGCCGCTCCAGACGGCGCTGGCGGATTTTTTGATGACCATGGTTTCTCCTGAGGGTGAGGTTTATTCGGGTTTATTGGGCAGCTGGCGTGACGCGCCAGATGACGTTGCCGACGTCGTCGGCCAATAAAATCGCGCCGGCCTTGTCGGCGATGACGCCGACCGGGCGGCCCCAGGCCTTGCCGTCCGGGCTCAAGAATCCGCTCAGGATGTCTTGCGGCGGGCCGCTCGGCTTGCCATCGGCAAACGGCACGAAAACCAGCTTGTAGCCGGAGGCTGGCTTGCGGTTCCAGGAACCGTGCTGGCCGACCAGGGCGCCGTTTTTCAGCTGCGGGAACAGCGCGCCGTCATAGAAGGCCAGGCCGAGCGAGGCAGTATGGGCGCCCATCGCGAAATCGGGGGCGATGGCCTTGGCCACCAGTTCCGGCTTTTGGGGCTGGATGCGCGAATCGACGTTCTGGCCGTAGTAGCTGTAAGGCCAGCCGTAGAACGCGCCTTCCTTGACCGAGGTGATGTAGTCGGGCACCAGGTCGTTGCCCAGCTCGTCGCGCTCGTTCACCGCCGTCCACAGCATGCCGCTTTGCGGGTTCCATGCCATGCCGACCGGATTGCGCAGGCCCGAGGCGAACA
>JAQGNM010000132.1 GCA_028291845.1 Massilia sp.
GTCAGCCCGATCGGCATGCCGGTGCCGAGGCTCGACATGGCGCGGTTGAAAAACTCGATGTTCATGACGCAAATGCCGAGCAGGGCGAAGCCGCGCACCACATCGAGCGCTTCGATGCGTTGCCCGGCGGGTAGCGGTGCCAGGGCTGGTGTGGCTTTTTCAGGAGTGTCCGTGAGGGTATGCATTTTGATTTTTCCCGTCATTCGAAGTTTTAGTGATGCCATCGTAGCCCTGCGCTTTTGGCGCCGTCGAAAAATGCGACGAAGTGCGAAAAAGGCAGGCTGAAAGGTCGCCGGCGGCGATGGAAGTTGCTGGCTTGGCATGCAAATACATCTATACTGGCGCATCACTTTGAGCGGAGGATGCATGCGTTGTTTGTCCTTGATAGTACTGCTGTTATCCACCGTGGTCACCGCGGTCAACACCAGCAGCGCCGCAGCGCCGCAGTCGCAGACCATCAAGGTGGCCGGCCTGTCGCAAGGCGCCGAGATCCTGGTCGACCAGTGGGGCGTGCCGCACATCTATGCGCAAAGCCAGGACGATGCCTTCTTCGCGCAGGGTTTCAATGCCGCGCGCGACCGCCTGTTTCAGATCGACCTGTGGCGCCGCCGTGGCCTCGGCGAATTGTCGGCCGTGTTCGGACCATCGTATGTGCAGCAGGACCGCGCCGCCAGGCTGTTTCTGTTTCGCGGCGACATGCAAAAGGAATGGCAGTCCTACGGCAAGGGCGCCCAGCGCATCAGCGAACGCTTTGTCGCCGGCATCAATGCCTACGTCGATTACCTCACCCAAAATCCGGCTTCTCTCCCGTTTGAATTCAAGCAGGCCGGATATGCGCCGGCGCGCTGGAAGACCGACGACGTGGTGCGCATCCGCAGCCACGGCCTGACCCGCAACCTGACCCAGGAAGTGGCGCGCGCCGGCGTGGTCTGTGCCGCCAGCCTGGAGGCCGACCTGGTGCGCAGCACGCCGCAGCCGCCGTGGAAGACGACGGTGCCGGCGGGACTCGATCCCTGCTTGCCGGCCGGCCTGCTGGCAGTGTTCACCCTGGCCACCGACAATGTAATCTTCGGCAACGACAAATCGATTTCGCAACACGATAGCGTCGAACCGGTGCGCCTGGCCGGCGCCGACCTCGAAGCGGCGCGCCTGGAAGGCAGCAACAATTGGGTGGTGGCGCCATCGAAGTCGGCGACCGGCCGCCCGATCATGGCCAACGATCCGCACCGCGCCTATTCGGCGCCGTCGCTGCGGTACATCGCCCACCTGAACGCGCCCGGCATGGACGTGATCGGCGCCGGCGAACCGGCCTTGCCCGGCATCTCGATCGGCCACAACGGCACCATCGCCTTCGGCCTGACGATCTTCAGCATCGACCAGGAGGATTTGTATGTATACGAGCTGAACCCTGCCAACCGGGCGCAATACAAATACAAGGGGCAGTGGGAACCGTTCCGGGTGCAGAAGGAAATGATTGCGGTCAAAGGCGGGGCGGCGGTGCCGGTCGAGCTGACGTTTACCCGCCACGGCCCGGTGATTTTTATCGAGGATGCCAAACAGCGCGCCTTTGCCGTGCGCTCCGGCTGGCTCGAGCCCGGCATGGCGCCCTACTTCGGCAGCATCGACTACATGCTGGCGAAAAATTTCACGCAGTTCAAGCAGGCCATGCTCAACTGGGGCGCGCCCACCGAGAACCAGGTGTATGCCGACACCGCCGGCAACATCGGCTGGGTGGCCGGCGGCTTGACGCCGATCCGGCCGAACTGGGACGGTTTGATGCCGGTGCCGGGTGACGGCCGCTACGAGTGGGCGGGCTTTTTGAGCGGCGACAAGCTGCCGTCGAGCTTCAATCCGAAGCAGGGCTGGTTCGCTTCCGCCAACGAAATGAATTTGCCGGCCGGCTATCCCTACGAAAAATACAAGATCGGTTTCGAGTGGCCGAACGACGCCCGCAAGGTGAGAATCGGCGAAGTGCTCGACAACAAAGCCAAGGTATCGATCGAAGACTCGATGCAATTGCAGAACGACCTGGTGTCGATTCCCGCACGCCGCATGCTGGCGCTGTTAAACCCGTTGAAAGCGACCGAGCCGAAGGCGCATGCGGCGCTCGACCTGCTGCGCGGCTGGAACACGGTCGAGAATGCGCAATCGGCCCAGGCGGCGCTGTTTGAAGTATGGTGGTCGCGCCACCTGAACCGCGAATATGCGCGCGCCGTGCTCAATCCGAAAGACGTCGCCGCGGTCACCGCGGTGGACACCACGGCGATGATGGCGGCGCTGGAAAAGCCGGCCGGCCGCTTCGGCCGGCAAGGCAAACTCAAACGCGATCAATTGCTGTTGTCGAGCCTGGCCCTGGCCTGGATCGACATGGAGCGCCTGGCGGGGCCCGATCCGAAGGCCTGGCAGTGGGGCAAGCTGCACTACAGTTATTATGCGCACCCGATGAGCACGATGGGCGACGGCAGCCTGCGCGGCAAGCTCAACGTCGGTCCATTCCCGGCGCAGGGCGGCGCCAACACGGTCAGCCAGTCGAGCTACCGGCCGGCCGATTTTTTGAAGGTCAACGGGCCGTCGTTCCGGGTGGTGGTCGATGTGGGCAACTGGGACAATTCGCGGGCGATGAATACGCCGGGGCAGTCGGGCGATCCGGACAATCCGCACTACCGCGATCTGGCGGCCAGCTGGGGCAATGGGACATATTTTCCGCTGCTGTATTCGCGCAAGGCGGTGGAGGGGGCCACCGAACGCATCATCCGCCTGCAGCCGAAATAGTTTAATTAATAAAAAATTGAATTAATAAAAAAGCCGCTTCGAAGCGGCTTTTTTAACAACGACTGAAACGCGATCGGATTCCTTGATGTTGGTTTCTTTGTACATGACGTGCTTTCGTGCCTTGGGATCGAACTTCATGATCTCCA
>JAQGNM010000146.1 GCA_028291845.1 Massilia sp.
TGTTCGCCGCCGGCTTCGACGCCGAACTGGACGAATTGCGCGGGCTGTCCGAAAACGCCGGCGCCTACCTGGTCGACCTGGAGACGCGCGAACGCGCCCGCACCGGCATCGCCAACCTGCGCGTCGAGTACAACCGCGTGCACGGCTTTTATATCGAAGTCACCCACGGCCAGACCGACAAGGTGCCGGACGACTACCGCCGCCGCCAGACTTTGAAAAACGCCGAGCGCTATATCACGCCGGAACTGAAGGTATTCGAAGACAAGGCCCTGTCCGCGCAGGACAAGGCGCTGGTGCGCGAAAAGCTGCTGTACGAATTGCTGCTGGCCGACCTGGCGCCGCATATCACGCAGCTGCAATCGATCTCGAACGCCCTGGCGCAGCTCGACACCCTGGCCGCGCTGACCCTCCACGCGCTCGAGCGCAACTGGTGCGCGCCGCTGCTGGTGGCCGAACCGTGCCTGGACATCCGCGAAGGCCGCCACCCGGTGGTCGAAGCGCAGATCGAACGCTTCATCGCCAACGACTGCTGCTTCTCCGACGAGCGCCGCCTGCTGTTGATCACCGGCCCGAACATGGGCGGCAAATCGACCTACATGCGCCAGGTGGCCTTGATTACGCTGCTGGCCTACATCGGCAGCTACGTGCCGGCCGCCAGCGCCACCATCGGCCCGATCGACCGCATCTTCACCCGCATCGGCGCCACCGACGACCTGGCCGGCGGGCGCTCGACCTTCATGGTCGAGATGACCGAATCGGCGGCGATTCTCAATGGCGCCACCGCGCAGTCGCTGGTGCTGATGGATGAAGTGGGCCGCGGCACCTCCACCTTCGACGGCCTGGCGCTGGCCTGGGCGATCGCCCGCCACCTGATCGACGCCAGCCGCAGTTTCACCCTGTTCGCCACCCATTATTTCGAATTGACCCAGCTGCCCGAGAGCCACCCCAGCGCCGCCAACGTGCACCTGTCGGCGGTCGAGCACAAGGACAGCATCGTGTTCCTGCATGCGGTGCAGCCGGGACCCGCTTCGCAAAGCTACGGCCTGCAGGTGGCGCAGCTGGCCGGCGTGCCATCGACCGTCATCAAGGCGGCGCGCAAGCACCTGGCGCGGCTCGAATCGCAGGCGCTCGACACCACCCCGCAACTGGACCTGTTCGCCCTGCCCTGCGTCGAGCCGGAGACGCCTGCCGCATCTGCTGACGATGCGGCGAGCGACGACGGCGACCTGCGCGCCGCCCTTGACGCGCTCGATCCGGACGCGCTCAGTCCGCGCGAAGCGCTCGAGCAGTTATACGAGTTGAAGCGTCTGTTGAAGCGCCTGGCCGCGTGATGGGCATCCCGCTTCGTCTCGCCTTGCTGGCCGTCGCGCTCTCGCTGCCGGCGATCGCCATTGCCGCGCCCGCGGACAAAAACCCCAGGGCCGCCACCACGCAGCCCGATCCCGACCGCCACCAGTTCGGCATCATCGGCAACAGCTTTCACGCCGGCGGCGGCGAGGCCCGTCTGAAACAGGCGATCGCCGACCAGAGCGAAGCGGCGCTGGCCTTTGTCGTCGTCACCGGCATCAAGGGTGTCGACGAGCCCTGCAGCGACCGCCTGTATGCGCGCCGGCGCGAACTGCTCGAGGACGCCAGGCGCCCCTTGATCATGCTGCCGTCGTCAAGCGACTGGAGCGAGTGCAAAAACCCGGCCGGCCGCTCGGTCGCCATCGAGCGCTTGAACCGTCTGCGCGAACTGTTTTATGGCGAGCCGGTGTCGCTGGGCGCACGCAAGCTGCCGTTGACGCGCCTGTCGAGCAGCGCGAAGTTTCGCTCGTATGGGGAAAACGCCCACTGGCAGGTCGGCGACGTGCTGTACGCCACCATCAATCTGCCGGCCAATAACAACCACTATCGGCCGGAAGCGGGCCGCAACAGCGAATTCGAAGACCGCCTGGTGGCCAATCGCTTCTGGCTCAACCGCCTGTTCGCCATGGCCAAGCGCGAGAAGCTCGAAGCGGTCGTGCTGTTTTCGGAAGGCGATGTCAAGGCGCTGACCCAGCGCACCGGCCTGCGCGCCCTGCTCGACCGCGCATCGAGCAAGGCCGACGGTTTCGACGAACCGCGCAAGCAGATCGCCGCCCTGTCGGCCAGGTACGGCGGCAAGGTGTTATTGGTCGATACGGATTTGACGGCGCCGAAGGCGGCGCCGGTGATCGAATGGCGCGGCAAGCTGGGACATTTGAGCCTGGGGTCGCAGGCGGTGCAGGTGACGGTGGCGCCGGGGACGGCGCAGTTGTTCACTTTGCAGGATGCTGCTGACGAGAAGTAATTAGAAGGGGGACTGGCACCGGAAGGTGCCTGTCCCATGCCTGCACAGCGCCAACGTAATTATTCGAGTTTGCTTCATCGGAAGAATGGGACAGGCACCTACGGTGCCAGTCCCCCTGCTGCTTACATCAATGCACCGGATGCGAGCGGAACTCGTCGCCGGCGCTGTCGTCGTCGCCTTCGTCATGGCCGTGGTGGTGGCCGTGGGCGCCGTGCACGTGCTCGTGCTGGATTTCTTCGTCGGTGGCTTCGCGCACGTCGAGGACCGACAGTTCAAAACGCAGGGCCATGCCGGCCAGCGGGTGGTTGCCGTCGAGGACGACCTTGTCGTCGGCGATATCGGTGACGGTAAAAATCAAGGCTTCGTCGTCGCCTTGCGGACCGTCGGGCATGCCTTCGAACTGCATGCCCACTTCGAGCGGCTCGGGCAGGCGGTTGCGTGGCTCGACCTTGACCAGTTCCGGGTCGTAGTCGCCGAAAGCGTCGTCCGGTTCGACCTGGATGGTCGAGGAGTAGCCCACTTCCTTGCCGTCGAGTTCTTCCTCGATTTTCGGCAGGGTATTTTCATAGCCGCCATGCAGGTAGACCATCGGTGGACTGCCGTCTTCGATCGTGTTGTCCTGGGCGTCGGACAGTTTGTATTTGACCGTGACGACGGTGTTTTTGGCAATCTTCATCGTGCTACCCTTTCTATGTTTGAGCAGGCCGATTATACCCTTGCCCGCATGGAGGGCTATAGCGCGCGGTTATAATGGCGCATGAAAAAACTTCCGCTTCTCGGCGACCTGACGCCGGCCCAGTTTTTGCGCGATTACTGGCACAAGAAACCGCTGCTGATCCGCCAGGCCATTCCCGGCATGAAACCCGTGGTTGGTTTCGATGCCTTGGCGAAAATGGCTTCGGAAAACTTCGTCGAATCGCGCCTGATCACCAATCTCGACGGCCAATGGCAGATGCAGCACGGCCCGCTGGCCGAACTGCCGCCCCGCACGCAGGCGGCCTGGACCATGCTGGTACAGGGCGTCAACCTGGTCGACGCCAGTGCCGACGCCTTGCTGCGCCAGTTCCGCTTCATCCCCGATGCGCGCCTGGACGATCTGATGATCAGCTTCGCCACCGATGGCGGCGGCGTCGGTCCGCACTTCGACAGCTATGACGTGTTCCTGCTGCAGGCGCAAGGCAAGCGGCGATGGCGGATCTCGGCGCAGAAGGACCTGTCGCTGGTCGAAGGCATGCCGCTGAAAATCCTGCAAAATTTCCAGGCTGATGAGGAGTACCTGCTCGAACCAGGCGACATGCTGTACCTGCCGCCCCACTACGCCCACGACGGCGTGGCCGAAGGGGATTGCATGACCTATTCGATCGGCTTTCGCTCGCCGTCCTACCAGGAGCTTGGTGAAGCGTTCTTGCAATTCATGGCCGATTCCATCGACCTGCCGGGGCGCTACGCCGATCCGGCGCTGGAACTGTCGAACAAGCCGGCGGAAATTCCGCGCCACATGCTCGCCACCATCGCCGAAGAATTGAACAAGGTGCGCTTCGACGAGGAAGACGTCACCATCTTTCTCGGCGAATACCTGTCGGAGCCGAAGCACAATGTGTATTTCACCGGTCCGGCAAAACCGCTGACGATGGGCCGTTTCATCGACAGCATGGCCAAGCGGGGCGTGGCGCTGTCGCTGAAAACCCAGATGCTGTACCGCGGCAAGCACGTGTTCATCAACGGCGAATCGTTCGCCGTCGGCCGCGCCGACAAGGCCGTGCTCGAGCCGCTGGCCAACCAGCGCGTGCTCGAGGGCGCGGCGCTGGCGGGCGCATCCGACGATGTCGTCGAGGCGCTCTACACCTGGTACCAGGACGGCTGGCTGGAGCTGGGCTGATGCAGGCGGCGCCGGTCGATCCCTCGCGCTTCGGGTCACACTTCGGGTCGCGCTTCGATTCGCGCGCCGAATTCGCCGCGCACTTTCGCGCGCTGCTGGCGCGCTCGCGCCACAGCCTGCAGATGTTCGATCCGGACTTTGCCGTCACGCCGCTGGGCGAGCCCGAGGTCGACGCCACCCTGCGCGCCTTTCTGGCCGGCGGCGGCGCCATTCAGCTGGCGCTGCACCAGAGCGGCTACCTCGAACGCGAACGGCCGCGCTTTCTGCGCCTGCTGCGCGACTTCGGCCACCGCATCGAATGCCGCGCCACCCCACCCGGCTTGCGGCAACTGACCGATTCATTTTGTATCGGCGACGCTGTCCACATCGTCCGGCGCTTTCACTGCGACCACATGCGCGGCGAGGTGCGCTTCGACGATCCAGGCGCGGTCGAGATCAGCGCGGAGCGCTTTGCCGCGCTGTGGCTCGAATCGCGGCCGACCCTGGCTGTGACGACGACAGGATTGTAAATTCGCAGCAAGTTTTACACCGAATTTTCGCGCCTTTTCTACCCATGGCGCGTGGTGCTTATACGGGCGTAAACATATTGTTACAAAATGAAGTCTGTTATCAGCTTGGAAAATTACATAAAGGCATCGTTTCGCTATTGCGAAGCACCAAATTTCGCTATAATATCGGGTTAGGAAGTTTCCGTTGTCTGTCAGGCACCATCACAGGTACGAAAGCTAACGCGAATTCCCTAACGAGCGATAATTACCGGTAATTATTCATCGCAATGACTCTCGTCTCTACTTTTTTGACTTATTAAAGGAAAATCCATGAAAAAATCCCTGCTGATCATCTCCCTGATGGCTGTTGCTCTGGCTGCTTGCAGCAAAAAAGAAGAGCCAGTCGTTGCTGCTCCAGCTCCAGTCGTTGAGACCGCTCCTGCTGCTCCAGCAGTCGTGACCCCAGCTCCAGCCGCTACCGACGCAACCGCTGCCGCTTCGATGGCTGCTTCGGCTGCTGCTGACGCTGCTGCTGCTGCCAGCACCGCCGCTTCGGCTGCTGCTTCGGCTGCTTCGGCTGCTGCCAAGTAATTTGCCTTTGGCAAATTAAAAACCGGCCTTCGGGCCGGTTTTTTTACGCCTGAATTTCGCCTGACCGCAAAAACGGCAGCGAATATCGCCCGGCCCGCGCGCCGGTTTTTTTATGTCAAAAAAAAAGCAGGCCCGCAGGCCTGCTTTACGCTTGCGTCGCGAAACGCTTATTTCAATTCGTCGCCCAACAGGCGCAAAATCTTGGCGCCGGTCGGACCGGTTTCGGCCTTGCCGTCGTTGGTCATGACGGTCACGCTGCTGGTGCTGGCGTTTGGTGCGGATTTGACCGAAATACGATAACGCTGCGCTTCTTTTTCCTTGTCGCCGGCGGCGCCGAAGGTAAACAGCTTTTTCAGGAAGCCGGTGGTGCCGACCAGGTCCGGATCGACGTAGCGGACGAAATACACGCCATTGACGCGATCGCGGTCTTCCACGGTGAAGCCGACGCGGTCGAGCGCCAGGCCGACACGGCGCCAGGCGCGATCGAAGCCCTCGTCCACTTCGACCGTGGTGCCGACGATCTTGGCATGCTGCGGCTGCGTTGGAGCGGCCTGGACTTCGGCGGTGGTGGTCTTGACGTCCGGCACACCGGTCAGGCGTGCCATCAGCTTGGCCAGAAATTGCGCTTCCAGGCCCGGATCGTTGGGACGCACGGTCCACTGGGTGATTTCCTTGGAGGGGCCGGTGAGGACCTCTTCGGCGCCGCGGTGGCTGATGTAGATCTCGGTGCTGCCGTCCGGCGCGCGCTCGAGGCGGGTGCGGTACTTGTCGCGCTCGCCGGTCGAATAGGCCGAATCGAACACCCGGCCGAGGGTGCGGCGGAGCACGTCCTGCGGAATCTTCGAGCGGTTTTCCGCCCAGTTGGTTTCCATCGTGCCGGTGGTGGCGGACTCTTCTTCGATGGTGAAGCCCGAATCGGCCCAGAATTGCTTCAACTGGGGCCACAACTGCTCTGGCGTTTGCTTGACCACCAGCCAGCGCTGGTTGCCGTTGCGCTCGACCTTGACGGCGGCGGTGCTGGTCAAGCCGACCTGGTCGCCCGGTACGGCGGCGGCCACGGCGCCGCTCTGGGTTGCCGCCTTCTGATAAGTCGAGGCGGTGGCGACGCCACGGCCGTCAGGGATGGCGTAGCGGTTGTCCTTCTGCAGCTGGGTCAGATCGGGCGGGATGTCGAGCGGCGGGGCTTTCTTCGAGGCGCGATAGTCGAGCTTGTCCGACTCGAACACCGAACCGACGAAGGTGCAGCCCGTCAGGCTGACGAGCAGAGCGGAGAGGAGCAGGCCTTGCTTGGCGGCTGGGGTGATCATGGTGCGTTTTGTCATGTTGTAGCGATGTAAAGGCTGCGAAGTAAGCGCTGACGCGCGATGCGGTCAGCCAGATAAGGAACAGAAGCGGCGAACGGCGGCAAGCCGCTCAAGCCGCAGGCAGCACACCGGCGTCGCGCAGGGCGCCGCTCACGGTGGCGTGGAATTGTTCGGCCAGCGGCGCCAGCGGCAGGCGCAAGCCGGCCGGCATCATCCCCATATGCGCCAGCGCCCACTTGACCGGCACCGGATTGGGCTCGACAAACAGCTTGCTGTGCAGCGGCATCAGCTGGTTGTTGATGGCGACCGCGCGCGGGATGTCGCCCGCCATGGCAGCCACGCACAAGTCGTGCATGCCGCGCGGGGCCACGTTGGCGGTCACCGAAATATTGCCGGCGCCACCGAGCAGCATCAGGGCGATCGCCGTCGGATCGTCGCCCGAGTACACCGCAAACGAACTCGGCGCCAGTTTCAGCAACTCGGCGCAGCGTGCCATATTGCCGGTGGCATCCTTCAAACCGACGATATTCGGAATCTCGGCCAGGCGCAGCACGGTGTCGTTGCTGATGTCGGCAACCGTGCGGCCGGGCACGTTGTACAGGATGATCGGCAGGTCGACCGCTTCGGCGATGGCCTTGAAGTGGCGGTACATGCCTTCCTGGGACGGCCGGTTGTAGTACGGCACCACCACCAGGGCGGCGTCGGCGCCGGCTTCCTTGGCGAAACGGGTCAGCGCGATCGACTCTTCCGTCGAGTTGCCGCCGGTGCCGGCAATGATCGGCAGGCGGCCGGCCGCGTGCTCGACGGCGAGCTTGATCAGCGCGCAATGTTCGTCGACATTGACGGTGGCCGACTCGCCCGTGGTGCCGACGATGACGATGCCGTCAGTGCCTTCGGCACAGTGCCAGTCGATGAGTTTACGCAGTCCAGGCAGGTCGAGACTGCCATCTTCGTGCATTGGAGTAACGATTGCGACTATGCTGCCTTTGATCATGTTGGTGACGTTTAGTGGCCGATTAAACCTTGATTGTAGCGGATAGCCCGCTCCAGTGGTTCATTCTCGGCCAGAAAGCATACTGAAACGGCCGAGCTTTACGTTTGCTTACGAGAAAGCGGGGCCTACCGCGCAGATGCGCTGGAGCGCCGCCGGTTTCGGCGCCTGGACGTGGATGTCCTCGAAAGCAAGCACGCGCAGGCCGGCGCCCTGCGCCATGGCCTGCAACTCGCCCGCTTGCAGCAGAAATGCCGGATTGGAAGGCTTGCCATAGGCTTCGTTACCGGCCGCAAAAGTTTCGTAGATCAGCATGCCATCCGCGGCCAGGCTGGCCAGCAGGGCCGGCATCAAGGGCCGATGCAGATAATTGGTGACGACGATGACGGCGAACTGGCCGGGCGCCAAAATCTTGGCCAGCTGCGCAGCGGCGATGTCGTCATCGCCTTCGAGATCGGCGTGCAGGGTGACGATGCCGTCGCCGGCCGCATGGATCAGCGCGCTGGCGTCGCGGTCGACCGCCAGCACCGGATGGCCCAGCGCAGCGAAATAGTGGGCGTGGCGGCCCATGCCGCAGGCCAGGTCGAGTACCTTGCCCGCGGGCGCCTGCGGGGCCCAGCGTTCAACCCATGGAGAAACAATGCTGCTCATATCGGTGCGCACTTAAAAATAATTATAAATAGCCGAGGCCGACCGCCTCGCGCACGTCGCGCATGGTTTCCTGCGCCAGTTTGCGTGCCCGGTCGCAGCCGTCGGCGACGATGGCCCGTACCAGGGTCGGATCGTCGAGATAGGGTTGCGCGCGCTCGTGCATCGGTTGCTGCTCGGCGACAATGGCGTCGATCACCGGCTGCTTGCACTCGATGCAGCCGATCCCGGCGGAGGTACAGCCTTGTACCGCCCACTCGCGCGTGGCGGCGTCCGAGTACACCTCGTGCAGCTGAAACACCGGGCAGCGCGCCGGATCGCCGGGGTCGCTGCGGCGCACGCGCGCCGGGTCGGTCGGCATGGTGCGCACTTTTTTGGTGACGCTGTCCTTGTCTTCACGCAGGCCGATGGCGTTGCCGTAGCTCTTGGACATCTTGCGCCCGTCCAGCCCGGGCAGGCGCGAGGCGCTGCTCAGTTTCGCCTGCGGCTCGACCAGGATCAGCTTGCGGCTGCCTTCGAGATAGCCGAACAGGCGCTCGCGGTCGATGTTGGTCAGGCTTTGGGCATCGTCGAGCATGGCGCGCGCCTGTTCGAGCGCATCGGCGTTGCCGTCCTGCTGGTAGGCCTGGCGCCACTCCATGTACAGCTTGGCGCGTTTGCCGCCCAGCCGCTTGACGGCGGCGGCGGCTTTTTCTTCGAAGCCGATTTCCTTGCCGTACAAATGGTTGAAGCGCCGCGCCAGCTCGCGCATCATTTCGATGTGCGGCAACTGGTCCTCGCCCACCGGCACCTCGCTGGCCCGGTAGATCAGCACGTCCGCCGCCTGCAGCAGGGGGTAGCCGAGAAAGCCGTAGGTCGACAGATCGCGCCCTGCCAGGTTGTCGATCTGGTCCTTGTAGGTCGGCACCCGTTCGAGCCAGCCCAGCGGCGTCGCCATCGACAGCAACAGGTGCAGCTCGGCATGTTCCGGCACCCGCGACTGGATGAACAGCGTGGCCTGCGAGGGATCGACGCCGGCGGCCAGCCAGTCGACCAGCATGTCCCAGGTGGCGCGCTCGATGATCGAAGGATCGTCGTAGTGGGTGGTCAGCGCATGCCAGTCGGCGACAAAAAACAGGCACGGCTGCTGCGCCTGCATCCTGACCCAGTTTTGCAGAGCGCCATGGTAGTGGCCCAGGTGCATGGGGCCGGTCGGACGCATGCCGGAGACGACGCGGTCGGGGTACATGGCTTATCCCAGCAATAGTCTCAGGGGCAGCACTGTCCAGCCCAGCAAGATTTGCGTCAAGGCCATCACCGGCACGAACCAGTAATTGAGCACCTGCAACACCAACAAGCCAAGCACGATAAACATGCCGTAGGGCTCGATCTTGGCGTAGCTGGCCGCCATCTTATTCGGCAGCAAGGCGAATACCACGCGGCTGCCGTCGAGCGGTGGAATCGGCAGCAAGTTAAAGACGAACATCACGCAGTTGGCCAGCACCCCAGCCTGCGCCACCTTGTAGGGATACGACTCGGTCACCTGCAACTTGACGATCAGCAGAAAAAATACCGTCCAGCCCACCGCCATGATGAAATTGGCCAGCGGACCGGCCAGCGCCACGAAGGCCATCTGTTTTTTCGGATTGCGCAGGCGGCTGTAGTCGACCGGCACCGGCTTGGCGTAGCCCAGCAACATCGGATAACCGAGCGATTTACTGGTGATATACATTATCGTCGGCAACAGCAAAGTGCCGAAGGGGTCGATGTGGCGCAGCGGGTTGAGGCTCATGCGCCCCTGCGAATAGGCGGTATTGTCGCCAAAATACTTGGCTGCGTAGGCGTGGGCCGCTTCGTGCAAGGTGATCGCGAAGATGACCGGCAAGGCATACACGGCGATCGCCTGGATGATTTCGTTCATGGATCGATTCTATCAGAGGGCTGCGGTGGTCCGGCGCCGCGGCGCCGGCAAGAAGGTCAAAGGCCGAACACGCCGGCGTCGCCGCGGCCCTGGCGAATCAGCACCGGCTCGGCGCCGGTCAGGTCGATCACCGTGGTCGGTTCCATCGCGCACGGCCCGCCATCGATGATCAGGTCGACCAGCTTGGCCAGCCGCTCGCGGATTTCCTCGGCGTCATTGAGCAATTCGCCGTCCGGCATGATCAAGGTCGTGCCGATCAGCGGCTGAGCGAGCTCTTCCAACAAGGCGCTGGCCACGCCGTGCTCCGGCACCCGCAGGCCGATGGTTTTACGGGACGGGTGAGACAGCCGCCGCGGCACCTCGCGGGTGGCTTCGAGGATCACCGTAAACGGCCCCGGGGTGGCGGACTTGAGCAAGCGGAATTGCTTGTTGTCGACGCGCGCATACAGGGCGATCTCGGACAAATCGCGGCACAGCAAGGTCAGATGCTGCTTTTCGTCGATGCCGCGGATGCGCCGCATTTTTTCCACTGCCGCCTTGTCGTCGAGGTGGCACACCAAGGCGTAGCAGGAATCGGTCGGCACGGCGACGATGCCGCCGCCGTGGATGATCTGCGCCGCCTGCTTGATCAGCCGTGCTTGCGGATTGTCCGGGTGGATGGTGAAAAACTGGCTCATTTAACCCCGCAGTCCCTGCAGCGCGGCGATGCGCTGCTCCATCGGCGGGTGGGTGGCGAACAGCGCGCTCCAGCCGGTATTGTCGCTGGCAATGCCCAGCGCGTTCATGCTCTGCGGCAGCGCGCCAGGATGCTGGCCGGCAAGGCGCGCCAGCGCATTCTGCATCGGCAGCGGTGAACCGAGCAGCGTGGCCGAACCGGCATCGGCGCGGAACTCGCGCTGGCGCGAGAACCAGGCAACGATGATCGAGGCCACCAGGCCGAACACGATCTCGCAGACGAACACGGTGACCATGTAGCCGATGCCGGGGCCGCGGTCGCTGTTGCCCCGCAACAGTACCTTGTCGACAAAGAAGCCGACCACGCGCGCCATGAAAATGACGAAAGTATTGACCACGCCCTGGATCAGGGTGAGCGTGACCATGTCGCCATTGGCCACGTGGGCGATCTCGTGGCCCAGCACCGCTTCGACTTCCTCGCGGTTCATGCTCTGCAACAGGCCGGTGGAGACCGCCACCAGCGCGGAATTTTTAAAGGCGCCGGTGGCGAAGGCATTCGGGTCGCCCTCATAGACCGCCACTTCCGGCATGGCGATGCCGGCGCGCTCGGCCAGTTGGCGCACGGTGTTGACCAGCCACAATTCCGTCGAATTCGACGGATTGTCGATGACGCGGGCGCCGGTCGACCACTTGGCCATCGGTTTGCTGATCAACAGCGAAAAAATCGACCCGGTGAACCCGACCACCAGCGAAAACACCAGCAAGGCGTTGACGTTGATGCCTTGCGCGCTGACCGCCCGCCCCACGCCCAGCACATTGAGGACGATGGACAGCACCAGCATCACGGCAAGGTTGGTGGCGAGGAACAGCACAATACGTTTCATCTGAAACTCCGAGGGTTGACAAAAGGACGCGCCGCGCACGCGCGGATTCACTCATCTTTACAGTTTGAAGATGCGGCCGCCCCGGCCAATTTCAAGAAAATTAAAACCAGTCGTGCCAGACCGGTGTTAACCCTACAGGTAACTGCGGCAACAGCGCAAAATCGGCGCGCGATTCGCCCGGCGCATGGAAATCGGTGCCGCGCGAGGCCAGAAAGCCGTAGCGGCGCGCCAGTTCGGCGTACACCGGGTACTGATCCGGCGTGTGGCTGCCCGTCACCACCTCGATGGCGGCGCCGCCCAGCTGCTTGAATTCGTCGAACAGCACCCCTTCGGCGGTGGGCGTGAATTTGTAACGGCCCGGATGGGCGATCACGGGGATGCCGCCGGCCGCCTTGATCCAGCCGACCGCTTCTTCCAGCGAGGCCCAGCGGTGCGGCACATAGCCCGGCTTGCCTTCGCTGAGAAATTTGCGGAACACCTCGGAGATCGTGCTGGCAACGCCGCATTCGATCAGGTAGCGGGCGAAATGGGTGCGCGACATCAGGTCGGGATTGCCGACATATTTGAGGGCGCCTTCGTAAGCGCCGGGGAAGCCCGCCTTGGCCAGCTGATCGGAAATCTCGCGTCCGCGCGCATCGCGGCCGCTGCGGGTGGCTTGCAAGCCGCCCAGCAAGGCCGGATTGTGTTCATCGATGCGCAAGCCGACGATGTGGACGGTGGCGTTGGCCCAGGTGATGGAGATTTCCACGCCCGGCACGAATTGCAGGCCCACCTCGGCGGCGGCGGCGCGGCCGGCGGCAATCCCGCCCACCTCGTCGTGGTCGGTCAGTCCCCAGACGTCGACGCCGGCCTTGCGGGCATACTTCGCCACGGCGGCTGGCGACAATACGCCGTCGGAAACGTTGGTATGGCTGTGCAAGTCGACATTGAGCATGAGCGTATTGTACGCCACCCGATGCGGCAGCGCGTCATCACACGAAGGCCTCGATCAGGCGCGCCAGCTGCTCGGGCTGATCGTGATGCAGCATGTGGCCGGCCTCGGCCATCATCTCGGCCCGCACATCTTTCAGAAAGCCGAGGCGGCGGTCCACTTCCGCCCGCGCCTGCTCTTTCGGCCCCATCCACTCCCACATATTGGTCTCTTGCGCCTCGACCCACAGCACCGGCGCCGTGATGGCCGACCAGCATGCCATCACTTCTTCCACCCGGTACAGGATCGGACCGGGCTTCTTGTGGGCCGGGTCGCCGAGGATTTCGTACTCTCCCGCATCGTTCGGCTTCGACCAATGCGGCGCCAGGAAGGCCGCACGGGCGTCCGACAGGCGCGGATTGGTTTTTTGCAAACGCGCGGCGACGGCGGCAAGGTTCGGGTAGCTGCGCAGCGGCACGGTTTCGCGCAAGCCGTCCAGCCAGCGCGCATAGTGGGCGGGGGCCTGTTCGGGCCGGCTGGCCTTCATGCCGAAGCCTTCCAGGTTGATCAGGCGGCGCACCCGCTCGGGGCGGGCGCCGGCATACAGGCCGACGATGTTGCCGCCCATGCTGTGGCCGAGCAGGTTGACCGGCGCGCCGGGCGAATAATGGTCGAGCATGGCATCGAGGTCGCCCAGGTAGTCGGGAAAATAATAGGTGTCGCCCGGCCCCTTGTCGGTCAGGCCGAAGCCGCGCCAATCGGGAGCGATCACGTGCCAGTCGCCGACCAGGGCGTCGGCGACGAATTGAAACGAGGCGCCCACATCCATCCAGCCGTGCACCATGAAAATAATGGGCGCGCCCTCGCGCCCCCAGTGGCGCACGTGGGTGCGCAGGCCGCGCACGGTGATGAATTCGGATCGGGACGGTTTCATGGCTTTGACTTGAAATAAAAAGAACGACCGTTCGGATTATACCGGGCTGTTGAATTCTTGCAGAGCGGCCCCAGATGGGCTGCTTGCCGGCGGCCGCCGCGGGGGGCGTAAAATAGCCACCTTCACTCTCAACATAATGACAGGGGCAATATGGCTATCTACCAACTCGGTGCTGACGCGCCCCAGATCGATGCGAGCGCCTGGGTCGCCGAATCGGCCAACCTGATCGGCAAGGTCACCCTCAAAGCCAACGCCACCATCTGGTACGGCGTGACGATCCGCGGCGACAACGAGCGCATCAGCATCGGCGCCAACAGCAATGTGCAGGAGGGCACCGTGATGCATACCGACATGGGCTTTCCGCTCGACATAGGCGAAAACGTGTCGATCGGCCACATGGCCATGCTGCACGGCTGCACCATCGGCGACGGCTCGCTGATCGGCATCCAGGCGGTGATCATGAATGGCGCCAGGATCGGCAAGGGTTGCCTGGTCGGCGCCGGCGCCCTGGTTACCGAAGGCAAGGAGTTCCCCGATCACAGCCTGATCATCGGCAGCCCTGCCAAGGCGGTGCGCACCCTGGGCGAAGCGGAGATCGCCAAGCTGACGGCGATCGCCGATGGCTACGTGCAGCGCGGCAAAACTTACCGAACAGATTTAACCAGGATTGGATAAAGCATGACGACGATCGATATCGCTGGCACCAAGGATACGCTGCAAAAATTTATTTTCGATAACGCCGCCGTGCGCGGCGAGTTTGTCGAGATTTCCGACACCTGGCGCGAAATCCAGTCGCGCCAGTCCTACCCTGCGGCTGTCAAAACCGTGCTGGGCGAAATGGTGGCCGCG
>JAQGNM010000147.1 GCA_028291845.1 Massilia sp.
ACCAGCGCCGCCTGCTGGCGCGCCAGCTGCACGACACCCTGGGTTCGTCGATGACGGCGCTGACCATGCACCTGGCACTGTTGACGCAGCAGCTGCCGAAGGAAAAGGCACTGCTCGACCGCAGCGCCCAAATGAAAACCTTGCTGACCACGATCATCGCCACCAACCGCGACATGCAGCTGGCATTGTGGAACGACAGCCTGGAGTTTCTCGGCATCCGCCCCGCCATCACCGAGGTGCTCGAACAGTTCCGTGAACGGCACCGCCTGGTCGCCCGCCTGAGCCTGCCCGAAGAAGACGTCCACTACCCGCGCCAGCAATCGACCACCCTCATGCGCGCCCTCGAAGAAGGCTTGAGCAACGTCGTCGCCCACGCCGGCGCCACCGAGGTCGACGTCATCCTCGACGACGACGGCGACCAGGTCATGCTGACCGTGCGCGACAACGGCGGCGGCATCGCCGGCAACGCCTTCGACAGCGGCAAGCACGGCTTGCGCAGCCTGCGCGAGCGCGCCATTTATCTCGGCGGCAGCCTGGCGGTGGGTCCGGCGCCGGAAGGCGCGCCCGGGACGCGCTTGACCTTGATTTTGCCGCGCCAACCCGAGGGCGGTGCGTAGCTGATTATTTGCGCTGCGCTATGTCGATGTCGGTTTCGATCGTTTCGGGCACGGTGCGACAACCTCCAAAGGCCACAGGCCAACCAGCGACTTAAAGATGAACCGGTGTTGGAATGAGGGCACTCCCCATTACGAACTCGGGGGTTATTGTATGGCTGTCCCATCGCATGAACTGACGACAGCCGCCATGACCATCAGCACCGAAGAGCGCGACTTTTTTATCGCATTGGGCGAGCGCATCGCCGCCCTGCGCAAGACCCACGCCATCACCGAGGTGCAGCTGGCCGCGGCGCTGGGCGTGTCGCAGCAAACCGTGCGGGCCTACGAGGTGGACCGCCGGCGCATTCCGGCGTCGGCGCTGCCGGTGGTGGCGAAATTGCTGCAGGTGCAGCTGGAAGAATTGTTTGGCGAAGCCTGCCATGCCGGTCGCGGCAAACGCGGACCGATGTCGCAGCTCGAGCGCAGCATCGGGCGCATCGCCGAGCTGCCCAGGCAGAAGCAAAAATTTGTGTTGGAGATGCTGGAGACGGTGCTGGCTCAGGCCGGCGCGTAATTTTTAATTCTTAGCCGCTAAAAAGAAAGCCACTCGCATCCAGAGTATCGGAGGGAGTGGCTTTTCTATTGCAAATCAGAAGACTAGCGAATTTGCCAGACTCGTACTATATTTCCGAAATTGCAGCCTAAGGTAACCGATGCTGACCGATAGAATCGTCGCCAGCGACCTCAGCCACCAAATTGTCTTCATGGACTTCATCAGAAGTGCCATCTTCAAATTCAATTGTATAAACAATTCCGGCCGGGAATTTATCAAAATAGGGACCAGGACGTTCTTCAAAAATTCCCACGATCCACGCACGATCGCTCCTCATTTTTGGCACTGACTCGGGCTTCACTCGAACAATGTCGTTGTAAACGAATTTAGGCATCGCTAATTGACCTCGGGTTTTATTGGTAAATGCGGATTGCCATCGGGTGTCGTCACGCCGGGACGATGACCATGTGGTTTCTGCGCGCTCGGATCCCTTTGACCGGGATGTCCACCTCGATCAAGCCTGTCGCCTGTCGGCTTTCCGTCTGCACCGATAACTTGTTGGAAGTCGCCATTAGGTGACGTATTAATCCTTTGTCCTTGATCGACCGGGATTGCATTCCCGTGTTGATCAACAACTGTAACCGGCTCAGTAGCAGGCCCTTTATATGGATTGTTACCCGCCCCGTTCGATCCGGACTTTGAATCGCTTTTTCCTTCCGAAGTCGTATTGGGGGATGCTTTTGACGAGTCTGCGTTGCTCGAAGACGCGATCCACTTGATCGCTTTGTCGCCAAGCCACAGTGTGCCACCACCGACGATTATTGCACCGGCAGCTGCGCCCCACGGGCCAGCTACACTGCCTAGTTCGGCCCCTAGAATCGCGCCGCGTCCAGCAAGTGCCCAGTTCCTTCCATCAGGATCTACGTATTTGTACGGGCTGTTGTTGGCGTATGCGTACCGGTTGAAGCTGCTTCCGGTGCTCGCGTCAGTCGTCACCGGATCAACGCTCAAAAACCGCCCCGCCTCCGGATCATAATACCGCTGCTGCATGTACACCAGCCCCGTATCGGCATCGTTCACATGCCCTGTGAACCCGATCGTCGGCATGACACCTGTGACGGTGCGTCCGTACGGCTCGTACTGAGTGCGGCTGATCACGGTGCCGGTGCTGTCGCTGCGCGCCACCGGGCTGCCGAGGGCGTCGGTGTGGATGTAGGTGACGGTGGTGGGTTCCGCGTCCACCTCAATCGCCAGATTTTGCGATGGTGTACCAAACCATTCGACTTGGGACTGCAGCATCTTCCATTCAAAATTATAGGTGCCCGGCGAACTCGGCGCTGTTACGGAAAACGTAAAGGCGGCAGTCTGTCCAGGTGCTGTTGCCGCGTTCACCGCGACAAAGCCTCTTCCCCATGTAGTGTTGTCCAGCGGCCCGCTTGGGCCGAGCCGGTATGCATCGCCGGCGGGCCAAGTGGTCGTACCGGTGTTCTGCATGATGACGGTGACGGGATAGGTCTGACCCGGCAC
Source organism: Massilia sp. (assembly GCA_028291845.1). GTDB lineage: Bacteria > Pseudomonadota > Gammaproteobacteria > Burkholderiales > Burkholderiaceae_D > JAFCUW01. The sequence goes on from JAQGNM010000147.1 coordinate 2,677, forward strand.
CATGGTTGCGGGCACGTTTTGCGAGACAAATTGCGCGTCGTTGCGCCGTGCCGCAGTGACGGTTACGGGACTGTTCGAACCCTGCCCGAACCATTCGACACCATCCTGTACCATCTGGCCCGCGAAATTGTAATTGCCAGGCGAGGGCGCGGTGACGTTGAAGTTGAAGGCAACTTCCCCACCCGGCAGGATTGGCCACGGCAACGGTACCCGTCCGCTGTTCCACAGCTGAACACCGTTGGTGGCGGGTATCCCGAAGCTGTACTGATCGGCAGTCGTCCAAGTCGTGTTACCGGTGTTTTGCATGACGATTCTAAGCGCGTAGCTCTGCCCGGCCGTCATCAGGTCAGGGGGCCGAGGGTCAGGTCTCACAAACATACATTAGCTCGTTGTCCAAAGCTCGGATCCAAGCAAACTTATGTATGTTTGTGAGACCTCGTATATTGAGCAAACCAACTCACCATACGATAATGTAGGCGATGCGGCCGGGCGGGGTGACATTGATGAGACTGAGTGCCATTGAGCACGTGGGTCAGATAGATGCCCTCGCCCGTTTTCATTTTACAAGTCCGAACGGTATCTTGGGCCATC
>JAQGNM010000168.1 GCA_028291845.1 Massilia sp.
AGCCCACCGGCCGCGTGGTCGAGGTGCTGGGCGACCTCGACGATCCGGGCATGGAAATCGAAATCGCCGTGCGCAAATTCGGCGTGCCGCACATCTTTTCCGAAGGCGCCCTGAACCAGGCCGCCAAGCTGCCGGCCGAGGTGAAGGATCCCGATCTGGCCGACCGCGTCGACCTGCGCGACGTGCCGCTCGTGACCATCGATGGCGAAGACGCGCGCGACTTTGACGATGCCGTGTATTGCGAACCGGTGCAGATCGATGGCGAAAACTGTTTCCGCCTGCTGGTCGCGATTGCCGACGTCAGCCATTACGTCAAGCCCAACGATGCCCTCGATGGCGACGCCCTCGAGCGCAGCACCTCGGTGTATTTCCCGCGCCGGGTGATCCCGATGCTGCCGGAAAAATTGTCGAATGGTCTGTGTTCGCTCAATCCCGCCGTCGACCGTCTGACCCTGGTGTGCGACATGGTGGTGTCCTCGACGGGCGAAGTGACCGCCTACCAGTTCTACCCGGCGGTGATCCACTCGGCCGCGCGCCTGACGTACAACGAAGTGGCCGCCATGCTGGGCGACACCAAGGGAGAAGAAGCGCAGCGCCGCCCGAACATCGTGCCGCACCTGCAAAACCTGTACGGTGTCTACCAGGCCCTGCACGGCGCGCGCCTGAAACGCGGCGCCATCGATTTCGAGACCACCGAGACCTACATCGTCTGCAATGCGCTGGGCAAGATCGAAAAGATCATCCCGAGAACGCGCAACGATGCGCATAAATTGATCGAAGAGTGCATGCTGTCGGCCAACGTCTGCGCGGCCGATCTGCTGATCCGCCACAAGCATCCCGGCACCTACCGCATCCACGCCTCGCCGACCGAGGAAAAGTTGAACCAGGTCCGCACCTTCCTCAAGCAGGTGGGTTTGAACCTGGGCGGCGGCGACAAGCCGGCCGCCAACGATTACGCCGTGCTGATGCGCGAAGTGAAGGAGCGGCCGGACGCCGCTCTGCTGCTATCCATGCTGCTGCGCTCGATGCAGCAGGCCGTCTACAGGCCCGTCAATATCGGCCACTTCGGCCTGGCCTATGAGGCGTATGCCCACTTCACCAGCCCGATCCGCCGCTATCCCGACCTGTTGACGCACCGCGCCATCAAGGCGATTTTGCTGGGCAAAAAATACGAGCCGAAGGGCATCGATCTGGCTGGTTTGAACACCACCGTGTCGAACGCCACCCGCAAGAAGCAGGCCAAAGAAAAGGCGGCCGGCACCCAGAAGCAGGAGAAGGATCTGACGGTCTGGGACGCGCTGGGCGTGCACTGTTCGGCCAACGAGCGGCGCGCCGACGAAGCCTCGCGCGACGTCGAAGCCTGGCTCAAGTGCTATTTTATTAAAGATAAACTGGGCGAAGAATTCACCGGCATGATCGTCGGCGTCACCAGCTTCGGCATTTTCGTGCAGCTCGACGACCTGTACGTCGAGGGCCTGGTCCACATCACCGAACTGGGCACCGATTTCTTCCAGTACGACGACGCCCGCCACGAACTGCGCGGCGAGCGCACCGGCAAGCGTTACCAGCTGACCGACAAGGTTACGGTGAAGGTGGCGCGCGTCGACCTGGAAGCGCGCAAGATCGACCTGGTCATGGCCGGCAACATCGATGAACAAGTCGACGGCACTGGTGTGCCGAAGAGCGCCGCTGCAAAGGCGCTCGAGGCCAAGCCGGCCAAGTCCGGCGGCCGGAAGAAGTCGGCGCAGTCGGCCGAGCCGGCGTCGCCATCGCGCTATGACCTCGACGAATCGGTCGACGGCGCAGCCAAGCCGGCGCCCGCCAAGCGCAGCAAAGGCGCAGCCAAGCCGACCGCCGCAAAAACCAGCAAGACGAAACGCGATTGAGTAAAGTAGCTAATGAAGAATAAAATGATTTTCGGCTTCCACGCCGTCAACTCGCGCTTGCGGCACGAAGCGTCGTCCGTGGAAGAGATTTTTGTCGACGCCGGCCGCCAGGACCGCCGCATGCAAGACCTGATCGCCGGCGCCAAGTCGCTCGGCGTGCGTGTCATGCCGGTCGATTCGGCGCGCCTCGATAAAATCGTCGGCACCCGCCGCCACCAGGGCGTGATCGCCTTTGCCAGCCAGCTGGCGCTGGCGCGCAATCTCGACGAATTGCTCGACGCCGTCGAAGGCCCGCCGCTGCTGCTGATTTTGGACGGCATCACCGACCCGCACAATCTCGGCGCCTGCCTGCGCGTGGCCGACGGCGTCGGCGCCCACGCCGTCATCGTACCGAAAGACCGCGCGGTGGGCTTGAACGCCACGGCGGCCAAAGTGGCCAGCGGCGCTGCCGAAACGGTGCCGTACATCACCGTCACCAACCTGGCGCGCACCATGCGCGAGCTGAAAGAGCGCGACATCATGCTGATCGGCACTTCCGACGATGCCGACCGCGGCCTCTACGAAGCCGATTTCACCGGCGCCGCGGCGCTGGTGATGGGCTCGGAAGGCGAGGGCATGCGCAGGTTGACCAGAGAAACCTGCGACGTGCTGGTGAACATCCCGATGTTCGGCTCGGTCGAGAGTCTGAACGTGTCGGTGGCGTCGGGCGTGTGCCTGTACGAAGCGCGCCGTCAGCGGATGGCCAAGGAAGGCTGATCGAAGGGGGGACTGGCACCGGTAGGTGCCTGTCCCATGCGTGCGCGGGCACACGATTGACAATGTCGACGACGTGGCGATGGGACAGGCATCTGCGCGCTTGCGCGCTTGTGCCAGTCCCCCTCCGCGTCAAGCAGCCAATACGCTTATGCGCTACCATGATCATCCTGCAACTCGCCGCCTTACCCCCCCATGTTTCCCAACCTCACTGAAGATATCAAGAGCATCATCGAACGCGATCCCGCCGCCCGTAACGGCTTCGAGGTGTTCACTTGTTATCCGGGCTTTCAGGCGATCATGATGCATCGCTGGGCGCACGCGTGCTGGGTCGGCCGGTTCAAGTGGCTGGGCCGTTTCATCTCATACCTCGCGCGCATGATCACCGGCATCGAAATCCACCCCGGCGCCACCATCGGCCACCGCGTGTTCATCGACCACGGTTTCGGCGTCGTCATCGGCGAGACCGCCGTGGTGGGTGACGATTGCACCATCTACCAGGGCGTCACCCTGGGCGGCACCTCGCTCACCAGCGGCACCAAGCGCCATCCGACCTTGGAACGGGGCGTGATCGTCGGCGCCGGCGCCCAGGTGCTGGGCTCGTTCACGGTCGGCGAATACGCCAAGGTGGGCTCGAATGCCGTCGTCGTCAAGCCGGTCCCCGCCGGCGCCACCGCTGTCGGCAATCCCGCCCATATCGTCAGAAAGGATATCGACAGCAGGAGCGCCCATATGTTCGCCGCGTACGGGGTAACCCCGAATGGCGACGACCCCTTGTCCAAGGCCTTGCACGGCCTGATCAACCACGCCGCCCGCCAGGACGAACAGATCGAGCGGATGATGGCCGCCATGAAGGAGGCCGGCCTGTGCTGTCCGCGGATGCCCGCCGGTGATAAACTCGACACCTTGCAATTAAACAAACTTGTCGATTGAGGGTACACGCATGACCATGGAACAAGACAGCCCGGAACACCTCGACCCGTTCGAGGTGCGCGTGCTGGCAGTGCTGGCCGAAAAAGAGGCGCTAACGCCCGATAATTATCCCTTGTCGCTGAACACGCTGACAAACGGCTGCAACCAGTTGTCGAGCCGCGATCCGGTCATGCAACTGTCGGAAGACACCGTGGCCGAAGTCTTGCAGCGCCTGATGCAAAGAAAATTCGTCAGCGGTATCACCCAGGCCGGCGCCCGCGTGGTCAAGTACGAGCACCGCATGCGTATCAAGTGGACGCTCGAGCAGGACAAGCTGGCCGTGCTGACGATCCTGATGCTGCGCGGCCTGCAGACCGCCGGCGAAATTCGCACCCGCAGCGGGCGCCTGCACGATTTCAAATCGGTGGCCGAGGTCGAAACCTGCCTGCAATTCTTGATCGACAAATACCCGCCGCTGGTGGCGAAACTGAACCTGGCGCCGGGCACCAAGGAGCCCCGCTACGGCCACCTGCTGTCGGGCGACGCCGCCCTGGCGCGCCAGGAGTCGGCGTTCGGCGCCGTCAGCGCGCCGGTCAGCGGAGGCAGGACCGCCCACCTCGAGCAAGAGATTGCCAGCCTGCGCGCCGAGGTCGATGAGTTGAAATCCCAGTTTGCGGCTTTCAAGCAGCAGTTCGAATAGGCGATTATGCACGATTGTGCATAAAAAAAGCGCCGCATTGTGCGGCGCTTTTCATTTCAACGTGCGTTCAGCCCTCATCGCGCCAGCGGCGCAGGCGGATCGCCCCGACAATCATCAAGGCCCCCACCAGCGCGCCGATCCACACGGTCGGCTGCAGCAAGCTCAGCCACGACTGCACGAACACGCCGCCGGCCGACACGCTGTGGTCGGCGTTGAGCATGCTGGCCTGGCCCGCCGCGCCGAACGGCAGCCAGAAACCGGGCACCACGCTGCCGAGTCCGCGCATCACGATGTTTTCGCCGATCCACTTGACGTCGATGCCCACCCCCATCAGCGACATGGTCATGAAACTGATCCAGCGCATCAGCGCCAGCACCAGCAGCGGCACGCCGACCGCCCACAGGAACACCTTGGACTTGGCCCACGACGACACCAGCAGCAGGTAGCCGACCGTCGGCAGCGCCCACAGCACGTACACTGGCAGCAGGCCGATCATCTGCAGCGGCGCCAGCCAGAAGGCGGGGTTCGACAGCACCAGGCCGACGATGTGGATGCCGAAAAAGCCGGCGCCGAACAGCGTCAGCAGCACGATGACGAAGGCGGTAACGATGCCGATGACAAAGGTCACCACCGGCGCCAGCACCAGGGCGGTGAGCGCTTTCGACAGCACCATGTCGCGGTCGGAAATCGGCAGCGACTTCCAGAACAGGATCGAGCGGTCGCGGCGGTCGTCGTACAGCGCCGACAGGCAATAGAAAAACACCACGAAGGGCAGCACCCCGAACAGCGGCGCGGCGGCGGCGATGTAGCCGTTGGCCACCGCGTTGGCCATGCCGACGCGATGCTCCTGAGCCATGGTGGCGACGGCGGCGGCGCGGGTGAATTCATGGCCGTTGACCGTCAGCTTGGCGTGCATCGCCGGACCGAGAGAACCGTAGGCGAGGGTCAGTGCTACCACCGCCACCATCACCAGGGCGACGACGGCCGGCGCCCAGAAAAACGAACCCTTGTGCTCCCAGTACTCGCGGCGCAGCAGCCAGTGCATGGTTTTCATGTGGCGCTCCCTTCCATATAGCTTCCTTTCATGGTGGCGACGAACAGGTCGACCACGCTGATGTTGCGGGTTTCGCCGAGACCGGCCAATTGCGCGCGGGTCACGCCGGCGGGACCTTTGGAATCGAACAGCATCACCGACTTGCCGAACACGGTGCGCTTGTCGATCGGCAGCAGGGCATTGGCGGCGTTGAATTTCTCGCTCGGCACCATCACCTCGGTATAGCGCTCGCCGACTTCTTCCATCGATGCCGCCAGTACGATCTTGCCTTCGCGGATGAAGATCAGGTCGGTGAGGATGTGCTCGACTTCCTCGACCTGGTGGGTGGTGATGATGATGGTCTTGTTCTCGTCAAAATAGTCTTCCAGCAGATTTTGATAGAACTGTTTGCGGTAGATGATGTCCAACCCCAGCGTCGGCTCGTCCAGCACCAGCAGCTTGGCGTCGATCGCCATCACCAGCGCCAGATGCAGCTGCACCACCATGCCCTTGGACATGGCTCTGACTTTCATCGATGGTTTGAGCTTGGTGGCGGCGATGTAGCGTTCGGCCTTCTGGCGGTCAAAACGCGGATGAATGCCGGCGACGAAATCGACGGCGTCGCCCACCGCCAGCCAGCGCGGCAGGATGGCCACGTCGGCAATGAAACAGACTTCCTTCATCAGGGCGTCGCGCTGGGTGCGCGGATCGAAGCCGAGCACGTTCAGTTCGCCGTCGAAGGGCACCAGTCCCAGCATGGCTTTCAGGGTGGTGGTCTTGCCCGAGCCGTTGGGCCCGATCAGGCCGACGATGCGCCCGGCCGGAATGGTGAAATTCACATTGTCGACGGCGGCCTGCTTGCCGTAGCGCTTCGACAAACCGGTGGCGCTGACGACGGCGCCCGAATCGACGCTCATGCCCGCGCTCATGCCCGCCCTCCCGTGTCCGCATCCGGCACGGTGCGCGGCAAGGTGTCGATATCCAGGCCGAGGCGGCGGATCCGCTCCATCATCGCCGGCCACTCTTCGCGCACGAAGCGCTCCCGCTCCCTGGCCAGCAATTTTTCGCTGGCGCCTTCTGTCATATACATGCCGATGCCCCTTCTTTTTTCCACGAGATTGTCGTCGACCAGTTCCTGGTAAGCCTTTGAAACGGTAATCGGGTTCAGCTGATAATCGGCTGCAACCTGGCGCACCGAGGGCAGCGGGTCGCCCGCCTTGAGGTCGCCGTCGAGCATCATTTCAAGCACCTTTTCTTTCAGTTGCCGATAAATCGGCGTGTGTTCATTCCAGCCGGGCGTCATCATGAATGATGCTCCCGATGGGCGGATGCGGTTTGCTGAACCATCTTGCCTCCGATTTGCTGATTTATTGATGTGGTGTTGTACTAATGTAGTACACCATACTTGTGTAAGTCAAATCTTTTATTTTTGATCGTATATGTATGGGAAGTAATGCCTCCCTGATAAACCGATATCGAGGAGTCGAGCCTGCTCAGCGCGGCCAGTCGAGCTGGCGGCCGTCCACGCCGTGCCGGCTGATGGCGCCGTCGCCATCGATGGCGATCCAGCCGCCCCTCACTGGCTCAACGTCGAGTTCCCAGTCCGGCAGCACATAACGGCGGCGGACGCCTTCGACGTGCAGGGCGGGGCGGTGGGTATGGCCGTGGATGATGATGTCGCTGCCGGTGCTGTCGTGCAGGGCATTGATGGCGCCTGCTGTAACATCCATGATTGCCATGGACTTTTCCGCATGCGCCTCGCGGCTGCCGTCGCGCAGCCCGGCGATGATGGCCTTGCGCTGCTGCAGCGGCATGGCCAGGAATTGCGCCTGCCAGGCCGGATCGCGTACTTGCTTTCTGAACGCCATGTAGGCGGTGTCGCTGGTGCATTCGGCGTCGCCGTGCACCAGTGCGACCTTGACGCCGGCGATGTTCGCCACGTGCGGCTCGGCCAGCAGGGTCAGGCCGCAGGCGCGGGCAAAATCGGCCCCGACCAGGAAATCGCGGTTGCCGGCGATCCAGAACACGGCCACGCCGGCGTCGCTGACAAGACGCAGGGCGTCGGCCACGTTTTGATTGAATGGGGAAGACAGATCGTCGTCGCCTGCCCAGTATTCGAACAGGTCGCCGAGAAGATACAGCTGCTGCGCTTGCGCCGCGCGTTCGGCGAGAAAGGCAAAGAATGCCTCGGCCGTACGCGGATGCGATTCCTGCAGGTGGAGGTCGGAAATGAACAGCGCCACCGGGCGCGCGCAAGTTTGCATGCCGGCGCCCGTGGCGGTCAATTAAATCACTTCGATCGATTCGATGATCACAGCGTCGCTCGGCACGTCCGCGTGCATGCCGCTGCGGCCGGTTTTCACCTTGTTGATCTGGTCGACGATTTCGGTGCCTTCGACGACTTTGCCGAATACGGCATAGCCCCAGCCGTCCTGGCCCGGATAGTCGAGGAAACTGTTGTTCTTGGTGTTGATGAAAAACTGGGCGGAGGCCGAATGCGGGTCCGAGGTACGCGCCATGGCGAGGGTGTACTTGTCGTTCTTCAAGCCGTTCTTGCCTTCATTCTCCACCGTTTGAGGCGCCGACTTCTGCTTCATGCCTGGCTCGAAACCGCCGCCCTGGATCATGAAATCGCTGATGACGCGGTGAAAGATCGTGTTGTTGTAGTGGCCCTTGTTGGCGTACTCGATGAAGTTGGCAACCGTCTTCGGTGCTTTATCGTCGTCGAGCTCGGCGACGATGACGCCCATATTGGTGGTGATGCGTACTTTGATCATGATGGTCCCTTTAAAATTGATGAGTTCCTGCTTGTTTTCTTGCTGCTTTTTTTTACTGCTTGTTCTTGACGATGCTGGCGCCGGTGATCACGATCGGCACCACCGGCACGTTCTGCTGCCCCTTGACGTCGTCGACCACCACGCCCTTGATCTTGTCGACCACATCCTGGCCCTGGATGACTTTACCGAACACGGTATAACCGAAGCCGTCGCGGCCCGGGTAGTTCAGCGCTTCGTTATCGGCCACGTTGATGAAGAACTGCGAGGTGGCCGAGTTGGGATCGCCCGTGCGCGCCATCGCCACCGAGTAAGGCACGTTGGTCAGGCCGTTGTTGGCTTCGTTCTGCACCGGCTTCATGGTTTTTTTGGTGACCAGCTTGGCGTCCATGCCGCCGCCCTGGATCATGAA
>JAQGNM010000251.1 GCA_028291845.1 Massilia sp.
CGACAGCAGGTAGTACTGGCCGCGCTCGTCGGGCCGCAGATCGACCGTCGGGGTGATCGGGAAGGTGCGCGACAGGCGCGACAGGCGGCCGTGGCTGGGCGCCGGCAGCGGCGCCTGGCGGGTCAGCAGCTCGCAGATTTCATGCTCGATCAGGCTGATGATGTCGCGGTAATTCTTGGCGAAGTTCTGCTCGGTGACGAGGAAGGTGTCGAGCGCGTAGCCGTTTTTCGTCGTGTGGATCTTGGCATCGAAGATGCTGAAGTTCTTGCGGTCGAAGTAGCTGCACAGGCGGGCGAACAGGTCGGGCTGGTCGCGGATGTACACCGCGACCTGCAGTCCCTCGCCGATCGGCGCCAGGCGGCACTTGACCACCGGTTTCGTGCTGTCGAGCTTGTCGTACAGCGAGCGGGTCTGCCAGGCGATGGTGGCGGCGTCGTGGCGCAGGAACCAGGCCACATCGAGCTGCTCCCACAGGGCCGCATGGGCGCCGTCCGGCAGGCCGGCCAGGCGCAGCATGGCGCGCGCCTCGTCCTGGCGGTTGCGCAGTTCGCGGTCGGCCGAATGGGGCTCGCCGCCGAGCACGCGCAAGCTCACCTTGTACAGGTCTTCCAGCAGCTTGGCCTTCCAGGCGTTCCACACCTTCGGGCTGGTGCCGCGGATGTCGGCCACGGTCAGCAGGTAGAGCGCGGTCAGGCGGCGCTCGTCGCCGACCACCGCGGCAAAGGCGGCGATGACGTCGGGGTCGGACAGGTCCTGCTTTTGCGCCACCTGCGACATGGTCAGGTGCTGCTCGACCAGGAACACCACCAGATCGGTGTCGGTGGCGTCGATGCCGTGCTGCTGGCAGAACTCGCGGGCGTCCGCCATCCCCAGCTTCGAGTGGTCGCCGCCGCGGCCCTTGGCGATGTCGTGGAACAGGGCGGCCACATACAGCAGCCAGGCATCGCGGAAATTGGCGATCAGGTCGCTGCAGAACGGGTATTCGTGGGCGTGCTCGCTCATGGTGAAGCGGCGCATGTTACGCACCACCATCATGATGTGCTGATCGACCGTGTAGACGTGGAACAGGTCGTGCTGCATCTGGCCGACGATGGGGCGGAACGCCGGCAGGTAGCGGCCGAGGATGCTCATCTCGTTCATGCGGCGCAGCGCGTGCACCAGGCCCTGCGGCGCCTGCAGGATCGCCAGGAAGGCGGCGCGGTTGACCGGGTCGGCGCGAAAGCCATCGTCGATCAGCGCGCGCGCGTGCCACAAGGCGCGGGTGGTGCGCGCCGTCAGCCCTTTCAAATTGGGCCGCTCGGTCATCAGCACGAACAATTCGAGCATTGCCGACGGCGTCTGTTCGAAGGTGTCGTCGGCGCTGATGTCGATCAGGTCGTTGACCTCGTTGAAACGCGCATTGATGACGCTGACATTTTCCGGCTGCGGGAACAGCTGCGCCTCGATATTCTGCAGCAGGATGGTGTTGAGTTGAGTGACGGTTTTCGCCGCCCAGTAATAGCGCTGCATCAGCAGTTCGCTGGCGCGGCGCGCGTTGCTGCCTTCGCCGGTCGAGCGCAGGCCGAAGGTTTCGGCGATCGGCGTCTGCACGTCGAACACCAGGCGGTCTTCGCGCCGGCCCGCATGCAGGTGCAGGCGGATGCGGATGTCCTTGAACGCCGCCTCCTTTTCCATCAGCGCGCGCGCCTCGGTCTGGGTGATCAGGCCGCGCGTGGCCAGTTCGCGCCAGGAGTTGGCCAGGCCGGCCGCCTTGGCCACCCACAGGATCACCTGCAGGTCGCGCAAGCCGCCGGGGCTCTCCTTGCAGTTCGGTTCCAGCGCAAAGGCGGTGTCTTCGTATTTGGCATGGCGCAGGCGCATTTCGGCCGCCTTGGCCTGATAGAACGCCTGCGGGTCGAGCGCCTGCCAGTAGCGCCGCTGCAGCTCGGCGAACAGCTCGCCGTCGCCGCTGATCAGGCGCGCTTCCAATAAACTGGTCTGCACGGTGATGTCGGCCGACGACTCGCTCATGCATTCGTCGACGGTGCGGATGCTGCTGCCGATTTCCAGGCCGAGGTCCCACAACAGCTGCACCAGGGTTTCCAGCTTGCCGCGGGTGGCGTCGTCGGGCGGCGCCGCCAACAGGATCAGCAGATCGACGTCCGAATAGGGAAACAGCTCGCCGCGCCCGTAGCCGCCCACCCCCACCAGCGCGGCGCTGGCGGGCAGGCCGGCGCCTTGCCACGCTTCGGTGAGCACCAGGTCGACGCTGTGGCGCAGGCTGCGCAGCAGTTTTTCCGGCTTGCTGTCGTTGCGAAACGACGCCACCAGCGCCTGGCGGTCGGCTTTCAACCGCTGCTTGAGCTGTTCACGGGTTTGGGCGGCGTCGTCGAGGGCTTCCATCGAGGTCAGGCGGGTAGGGCGCTCTTGTCGGCCTGCGCGGTGATGAAGGCCGGCGGCGGCGGGGTGCCGGCCGACATGGTGAGGATTTCGTAACCGGTTTCCGTCACCAGCACGGTGTGTTCCCACTGCGCCGACAGGCTGCGGTCCTTGGTCTTGATGGTCCAGCCGTCGTTCATTTCCTTGATGTCGCGGCGGCCCGCATTGATCATCGGCTCGATCGTGAAAATCATGCCTGCTTCGAGCTTGTCCAGGGTGCCTGGACGGCCGTAGTGCAGCACCTGCGGCTCTTCGTGGAACACCTTGCCGATGCCGTGGCCGCAAAACTCGCGCACCACGCTGTAGCCGTTCTTTTCGGCATGCACCTGGATGGCGTGGCCGATGTCGCCCAGGTGGGCGCCGGGCTTGACCTTCGAGATGCCGATCCACATGCATTCATAGGTCACTTCCGACAGGCGCTTGGCCATGATGGTCGGTTCGCCCACCAGGAACATGCGGCTGTTGTCGCCGTGGTAGCCATCCTTGATGACGGTGATGTCGAGGTTGACGGAGTCGCCCGATTTCAACACCTTGTCGCCCGGAATGCCGTGGCAGATGACGTCGTTGACCGAGGTGCAGATGGCTTTCGGATACGGCGTGTAACCGGGCGGGCAATAGTTGAGCGGGGCAGGGATGGTGCCTTGCACGTTCACCATGTACTCGTGGCACAGGCGGTCGAGTTCGCCGGTGGTGACACCCGGTTTGACGAACGGGGTGATGTAGTCGAGTACTTCGGCGCCAAGGCGGCCGGCGATGCGCATGCCTTCGATATCGGCTGCGGATTTGATTGGAATATTGGACATGGTCTGAATTCGATAAAAATGGGGGCATGGCGGGCGCCTGCTGGCGCCGCCCGTGCGAATAGCGCCATTATAAAGGAAGATGGCAAGCTTTATCGGGCGCCGCCCACGCCCCGGCAACTGCGCCGCCCACGGCTGCCGGGCAGGAGCATGTTGAACTTTCCCCGGAATGCGCTTATAATCTCGGGTTGCTCGGATCGCCATGTAAAAGCGCCGGGCAGATCAGTCCTCACATATGTTAAATCGCGAGTCCGGTCGCAAAAGGGTGCCTCGATGGTGCTGACCGGATTCCAGACCCAACCCTGGAGAAATACCATGTCCGTCACAATGCGCGAAATGCTCGAAGCCGGTGTCCACTTCGGCCACCAAACCCGTTTCTGGAACCCGAAGATGGCACCGTTCATCTTTGGTCACCGCAACAAGATCCACATCATCAACCTCGAAAAGACGATGGGGATGTACCAGGAAGCGATGAAGACCGTCAAGCAGATCGCCGCCAACCGCGGCACGATCCTGATGGTCGGCACCAAGCGCCAGGCGCGCGACATCATCGCCGCTGAAGCCCAGCGCGCGGGCGTGCCGTTCGTCGACCAGCGCTGGCTGGGCGGCATGCTGACCAACTTCAAGACCATCAAGACCTCGATCAAGCGCCTGAAAGACATGGAAGCCCAGGTCGAAGACGGTTCGGTCGAGAAGCTGTCGAAAAAAGAAGGCCTGATGTTCGAACGCGAAATGACCAAGCTGCAGAAATCGATCGGCGGCATCAAGGACATGGG
>JAQGNM010000320.1 GCA_028291845.1 Massilia sp.
ATCGTGTTCAAGCCGGCCGAATTCACGTCGCTCACCGCGCTGCTGTTCGCCGAGATCTGCCTGCAGGCCGGCGTGCCGGCCGGCGTGGTCAACATCGTCACCGGTGACGGAAGAGTCGGCGAAGCGAACGTCAACCATCCCGGCATCGACAAGCTGGCGTATACGGGTTCGACCGAAGTGGGCCGCCTCATCCGCAAAGCCACCGCCGGCACCGGCAAGAAGCTGTCGCTGGAGTTGGGCGGCAAATCTCCCTTCATCGTGTTCGAAGATGCCGATCTCGACGCCGCCGTCGAGGGCCTGGTCGATTCGATCTGGTTCAACCAGGGCCAGGTCTGCTGCGCAGGGTCACGCTTGCTGATCCAGGAATCAGTGGAAGAGCGTTTTCTCGCCAAGGTGCGCGCCCGCATGGACAATCTGCGGGTCGGTTCGCCCCTCGACAAATCGATGGATGTCGGCGCGCTGGTCGATCCGGTACAGCGCCAGCGCATCCACGGCCTGGTCGAATCGGCGCGTGCCGAAGGCTGCACGATTTATCAACCGACCTGTGACATGCCTGCCGACGGTTCGTGGTATCTGCCGACCCTGATCACCGGCGCCTCGACCTCGGCCGCCGTCGCCCAAGCGGAAATCTTCGGCCCGGTGCTGGTGGCGATGAGCTTTCGCACGCCCGCCGAGGCAGTCCAGCTGGCCAACAACACCGTGTACGGTCTGGCTGCCTGCGTGTGGTCCGAGTCGATCAGCCTGGCCCTCGACATCGCCCCGCAGATCAAGGCCGGCGTGGTGTGGATCAATACCGCCAACCAGTTCGACGCCGCATGAGGTTTCGGCGGTTACCGCGAGTCCGGCTTCGGCCGCGAAGGCGGCAAGGAGGGCATGTACGAGTACCTGACCGCCCTGAGCGAAGACGCCCGTCCGCCCGCGCCGGTGGTGGAAGTGAAGGGCAAGGCTAGAGCCGCCGTCGCCGGTACGTCGAACGTGTTCGCCATCGACCGCACCGCCAAGTTGTACATCGGCGGCAAGCAGGCGCGCCCTGACGGTGCCTACAGCCGCGCCATCAATGGCGCCGATGGTGCGTTCCTGGCCGATATCGGCGAAGGCAACCGCAAGGACATCCGCAACGCGGTCGAAGCGGCCCATAAAGCGTCCGGCTGGACCAAGGCGACCGCCCACAACCGCGCCCAGGTGCTGTACTACATCGCTGAAAACCTGGCTGTGCGCGCCGACGAATTCGCCGCCCGCCTGGCCGCGATGACCGGGTCCGCCGACCCGCACAAGGAAGTGCAAGCCTCGATCGAGCGCCTGTTTTATTACGCCGCCTGGGCCGACAAGTATGACGGCCTGGCGCACCAGCCGCCGATGCACGGCATCACGGTGGCATTGAACGAACCGGTCGGTGTGATCGGCATCATCTGCCCGAACGAAGCGCCTTTGCTCGGCTTTATTTCGCTGGTGGCGCCGGCGCTGGCGCTGGGCAACCGCGTCATCGCCGTGCCGTCCGAAGCCCATCCGCTGGCCGCCACCGACCTGTACCAGGTGCTCGATACCTCCGATCTGCCCGGCGGCGCCCTGAACATCGTCACCGGCAGCGCCGACGAACTGGCTCGCACCCTGGCCACCCACGGCGACGTCGACGCCATATGGCGCCACGACGGCTCGGCCGAAGGCTGCGCCGAAGTCGAGCGCCTGTCGGCCGAAACGTTAAAACGCACCTGGGTCGGCGGCGCCAGGGGCCGCGACTGGTACGACACCAAACAAGCCGGTGGCCGCGCCGTGCTGGCGCACGCCAGCCAGGTGAAGAACGTCTGGATCCCTTACGGCGTTTGATTGCACCGGGGACTGGCACAAGCGCGAATGCGCGCAGATGCCTGTCCCCACCTTGAATACCCACCAAAGCCGGGCGTCCCCCCGGTTACGGCGTTTGATTGCACCGGGGACTGGCACAAGCGCGCACGCGCGCAGATGCCTGTCCCCATTTTGAATACCACCAAAGCCGGGCATCCCCCGGTTTTGTCATTGAAAGCAGCTTCATGTTCCTAAACCAGGAAATCGTCCGCAAAAAACGCAACGGCCTCGCTCTCACGGCCGAAGAAATCCGCTTTTTCGTCGGCGGCATCACCACCGGCGCCACCACCGAAGGGCAGATCGCCGCCCTCGCCATGGCCGTGTATTTCAACGACATGAACATGGACGAGCGGGTTGCCTTCACCTTGGCCATGCGCGACTCCGGCCAGGTGATGGAATGGCGCTCGATGAACCTGCCCGGCCCGGTGCTCGACAAGCACTCGACCGGCGGCGTCGGCGACGTGGTGTCGCTGATGCTCGGTCCCATGATCGCCGCCTGCGGCGGTTTCGTGCCGATGATCTCCGGCCGCGGCCTCGGTCACACCGGCGGGACCCTCGACAAGTTCGATTCGATCCCCGGTTATTCGACCGTGCCCTCGCCCGAGCTGTTCCGCAAAGTGGTCAAGGAGATCGGCGTGGCCATCATCGGCCAGACCGCCGAACTGGCGCCGGCCGACAAGCGCTTTTACAGCATCCGCGACACCACCGCGACCGTCGAATCGGTGGCCATGATCACCGGCTCGATTTTGTCGAAGAAGCTGTCGGCGGGGCTGGACGCGCTGGTCATGGACGTCAAGGCCGGCACCGGCGCCTTCATGCCGACCTATGAAAAATCGGTCGAACTGGCCGAGAGCATCGTCCAGGTCGGCAATGGCGCCGGCACCCGCACCTCGGCGATTTTGACCGACATGAACGAGTCGCTGTGCCCGGTGGCCGGCAACGCCCTCGAAGTGCGCCAGGCGATGGATTATCTGACCGGAGTATCGCGCCCGGCGCGCCTGCACGAAGTGACGATGGCGCTGTGCGCCGAAATGCTGGTGCTGGGCAAACTGGCGCCCGATGAAGTCGAGGCGCGCGCCAAACTGCAGGCGGCGCTCGATTCCGGCGAAGCGGCTTCGCGCTTTTCGCGCATGGTGGCGGCGCTGGGCGGCCCGGCCGACCTGCTGGAAAACCCCGACGCCTACCTGGAATCGGCGCCGATCGTCATGCCGGCGCCGGCTTTGCAAGCGGGCTACGCCAGCGCCACCGATTGCCGCGCGCTCGGTCTGGCCGTGGTCAGCCTGGGGGGCGGCCGCCGCCGTCCGGAAGATGCGATCGATTTCGCAGTCGGATTGACCGGCCTGGCCGAACTGGGCCGGCAGGTCGCCGTCGGCGAACCGCTGGCGATGGTCCATGCGCGCACGCAGCAAGCGGCAGAGCAGGCGGTGCGCGAAGTGCAGGCGGCTTACATCATCGGGGCGGAAAAGCCAGCGGCCAATCCGGTCACCTATCAAACCATCCGCCCCCAATAAGGAAACCATGAGCTACGCGATTGATTACGACAGTTTGATCGAAGAAGCCCGCGCCGCGCGCGAGCTGGCCTACACCCCGTACTCGAATTTCAAGGTGGGCGCCGCCCTGGCATGCAAGGACGGCCGTGTGTTCCGCGGCTGTAATGTGGAAAACGCTTCTTACGGCCTGTGCAACTGCGCCGAGCGGACCGCATTCTTCAGCGCCATCGCCAGCGGCTACCAGCCGGGCGACTTCACGGCGCTGGCCGTGATCGGCGACACCGACGGCCCGATCGCCCCGTGCGGCGCCTGTCGCCAGGTGACCCTGGAATTGGGCGGCAACGAGCTGCCGGTCATCCTTACCAACCTGAAGGGCGACCGTCTCGACACCACCGCCGCCGGCCAGCTGCCGAACGCGTTCGGCGGCTGGGACTTGAACAAGTAAATTGAAAAAGTAAATTGAAAGTCATTGATGTGCAGGCGGCGGTGTCTCTGGCCGCCGGCGAGGCGGTCGCCGCCAAAACCCAGGGCACCTTCGGCGTCGGCGGCGTGCTGCTCGACCAGCGTGGCAACGTCCTCAAATCCTTGCACAATATGGTGGTGCGGGACGGCTTGATTTTCGATCCCACCGCCCACGGCGAGCGCCAGTTGATCGACTGGTATTTTGCCG
The DNA here is from genome assembly GCA_028291845.1 of Massilia sp. GTDB lineage: Bacteria > Pseudomonadota > Gammaproteobacteria > Burkholderiales > Burkholderiaceae_D > JAFCUW01. The sequence goes on from JAQGNM010000320.1 coordinate 4,003, forward strand.
AGCGCGCGCGCGGCGCGGCGCTGCCGGACCCGCATGAACTGACCATCGTCACCTCGCTCGACCCGTGCGCCATGTGCGCCGGGGCGATCCTGGCCGCCGGCTTCAAGGTCGTAGTCGCCGCCGACGACGCCAAGGCCGGCATCGATCACGACGCCAGCGCGCGGTTTAGTGCATTGCCGGCGGCACTGCGCGAACGGGCGGCGGCGGCCTTCTGTTATCCGGCGGTGCGCGGCAGCGCCGGCTACGCGCGCGCGGCGCGGGGGAGCGCGCCGCCGGCTTTTTTCATCGGCAAAACCATCAACGAGGCGACCCAAGCCCTGTGCTCGCTGGCGCTCGAAGCTACCAGCGACAAGGTCCAGCAGGTGCTGCACCAGGACGTGCCGCAGGCATCGTTGCTGGATCCGGCGACCTTGTCGAACGGCCATCCGATCGTGCGCAAACTCAAAAGCCTGTATCCCAACGCGCTGTCGTGGCGCGGCGCGCCGCAGGCGCCCGATGCGACGCTGGCGCCGTATCTGCAGGCGGCGATGGAACAGGACCGGCGCCAGGGCGGCGACGGCGATTGCAGCGCGCTGCTGGACGCTTTTGGCAATCTGCTGCTGGTGACGCCCGGCCGGCGCCACCGCTCGGCCATCCTGACCCCCTTCATGGAATGTACCCGCCAGTACGCGCAGCTGCGCTATCAACTGCTGCTGGGCGCCGACGCCGCCACCGAGGAAGCGGTGCACCGCTACCTGGGCCATCCGAAACACGGCACCTTCATCTGGGCCAAGGGACCCGACGGCAGCGCCGCCAGCATGATGAACCTGGGCGCGTACGGCTCGACCATGGAAGGGCCGCTGCCGGCATCGAATCCGCGGCAGTTGCAGTTTATTCTGGCGCGGATGAACGAGGACGACCTGGCGCAGATGTGTGCGGCGATGCCGCCTTTGTATAGCCGGACGATCGGGATCAGCCCGCGGCAGGTTGCGGACGCCGACCTGATTGCGGCGCTGTTAACACCGGGGACCGGCCCTGCGGGCCTGTCCCCGGCTAAGCTTACGCCAACATGTTCGCATCCCGAATCAAGCGCCATTGGCCGCCTTCCTTTTTAAACACCGACAAGGTATGCCCGCTGCGCCGCATCGGCGTCTGTCCGTGCTTGGAAGTGATCGTCACCTCCAGCCGGCTGCGGCTGTAGGCCAGGTCGCCCGCCACCACCACTTCGTCGACGATGCTGTTGGAGTCGATGACGTTGTTGTCCAGGACGTTGCGCAGGCTGGCGGCAAAGGCGTCGCGGCCGACCATCGGCGGCTGGCCGGCGACCAGGAATACGGCGTCGGGGGCCATCAGTTCGAGCACCGCCGCGACATTGCCGGCGCGCGTTTCCGTCAGCCAGGCGGCGATCAGGGCGCGGATTGCGCTTTCGTCGTTGTTGTCCATTCAGGCCTCCTGCGCTTGCCATGGATCGTAACTGCCGACGCTCCAGACGTGGCCTTCCAGGTCGCGGCAGGTGAAGGCGCGGCCGCCATAATCCATGTCGTCGATATCGATGATCAGCGCCGCGCCGGCGTCCAGCGCGCGGGCGTAGGCGGCATCGACCTCGTCGCCGCTAGCGACCACCAGGCAGGTGGTCTGGGTCTGGCGTCCGCCGATGTCGGCCGGCTGCGCCATCAGTTTCGCATACGCGCCTTCCTTGTCCAGCGAGCCGAGCATGATCATGCCGCCGCCCAGGGTCAATTGGGCGTGCAGGATCGTGTTGTCGGGACCGGGCACCACCATGCGCGGGCTGAAGCCGAACACCTCGACCAGCCAGTCGATGGCGCGCGGCGCGTCGCGATAACTGATGCAGGGAATCAAGGTGGAATTATTCGAATTGTTGGTATCAGGCATGACACGCTCCTACGGAAGTGGCAAGAGCTTCATCATAAATCACATCTGCTGGAACAGGTGCGTGTGGTTGCGGCTCACTTCGAGTTCTTCCTTGCAGCCGCGCAGCTTGAGCATCAGGCGCCCGCGCATGTCGCGCGATACCGAGTCGATGGCGTCGGCGCGCACGAGGGTCGAGCGGTGGATGCGCCAGAATTCGTCGGGATCGAGTTCGTCGGCCAGCTCTTTCAAGGTCTTACGGATCAGCAGTTCGGCCTGCGCCGTTCGCACCAGCGTGTATTTTTCGTCGGAGCGGAAAAACAGCACGTCGCGGGTGCTGATCATGCGCAGGCTGGGGCCCACTTGCGCCTGGATCCAGCGCAGCCGCGGCGCCGCGGCGGGCGCGGCTTGCTGCAGTGCTGCCGTCAGGCGCGTCAATTGCGCGCCGATGTCCTCCGGCGCCTGCCGCAGCCGCAGGCGCAGGCGCTCGCAGGTGGTGGCCAGCCGCGCCGCCGTCACCGGTTTGAGCAGGTAATCGATGGCGCCCTGCTCGAAAGCGTCGAGGGCGTACTGGTCGTAGGCGGTGACGAACACGATATGGCAGCGCTGGTACAGCTTGCGGGCCGCCTCGATGCCATTCAATCCCGGCATGCGAATGTCGAGAAAGACGATGTCGGGCGCCAGCGCTGCCGCTTGCTCGACCGCGGCCAATCCGTGCGCCGCCTCGCCGACAATCAGCAACTCCGGCCATGCCGTGGCCAGGCGCGCGCGCAGCTGCTCGCGCATCGGCGCTTCGTCGTCGGCGATCAGCGCGGTAGTTACGTTCGTCTTCACGTTCGTCGTCATGCGGTATCCATCATCTGATAAGGCAAACGGATCGATGCCCGCGTGCCCCCGGCCGGCGGCGACTCGATCACCAGCTCGGCCTCGCGGCCGAACAGCAAGTTCAAGCGCTCGTGGATGTTGGCCAGGCCCAGGCCGTCGTTGGAGAGCGGATTGAAGCCGGCGCCGTCATCGAATACGTCGACGACCAGGGTGGCGTCGTCGACCCGCGCGCTGACCTCGATATGGCCGCCGGCGATGGTTGGCTCAAGCCCATGCTTGATGGCGTTTTCGATCAAGGTCTGCAGCATCATCGGCGGAAACGGCGCGCTGCCGAGGAAATCGGGCACGCGAAACTGCACCGTGAGCCGCTCTTTCATGCGCGCCTGCATGATGGCGAGATAAGCGCGCGACAACTCGACCTGCTTGCCGAGCGTGGCGCTGCCGGCCGCGCGCATCTGCGGCAGGGAAGAGCGCAAATAATCGATCAGGTGGGCGTGCACGCGCGCCGCCTCGGGCGGATCGGTTTCGATCAGCTGGCCGATCAGCGCCAGCGTATTGAACAGGAAGTGCGGCTCGACCTGGGCTTGCAGGGTCGCCATCTGCGCTTGCGTCAGGCGCCGCTCCAGATTGGCGACGCCGGCCTTGCGGTCGGCCGCCTGCGCCTCCAGCTCGGCCTTGCGTTTGCCGCCGCCCATCACCTTGACCCCGCCGGAGATGAGCATGAACCACACCGCCGGTTCCGGTGCGTTGAGCATGCCGAAGCCGATCAGCACCAGCAGCCACAGGACGGCCAGCTTGCGCCATTCGACGACGGCCAGCCAGTCGACGAACAACCACCAGTTCTGGCGCGCGGTGGCGCCCAGTTCACGCAGCACATCCATGGTGGCGGTCGGGGTTTTCATGGTCCGTTTTTTTACTTTTTATTGTTTGTTGCGGCGCGACTGCACCACGATCGCCGCCACCACCAGCTTGACGATCATGAAGACGATGAACAAGGTGAAGGCCAGCGGCACGATGGTGATCAACAGGGCCAGCAGCACGCAGGTGGCCATCAACTGCGGCCAGGCCATGGCGCCGATTGCCCGCACCAGGGCACGGGCTGCCTGCATGGTGGCGCGAAAAATATCGTCCAGCAGGGTATTGATTGAATCGAAGGTGAGGTTTTTCATGGCGGCTCCCGGGAAGTGATGGTCGATGTGGGCACTGTAACGCCGTCACGCCGCGCCCGCCATCGTGGTCCGACGAACTGCAGGAACAGGGGGCCTGGCGGCGCTGGCGCGCGATTAACGGCGCGCCAGCCAGTCGCTGCGCAGCAGGCCGTAGAACACCGTATCGCACACTTCGCCGCCCACCAGCCAGCGTTCGCGCAGCAAGCCTTCCTCCTTGAAACCCAGGCGTTCGACGGCGCGCCGCGAGGCGGCGTTGCGCGGATCGATGTCCGCTTCCACCCGGTTCAGCTCGAGGCTGTCGAAACCGAAGCCGAGCAGGGCGCCCAGGGCTTCGCCGATGTAGCCGTGACCCCAGTGGGCGCGCATCAAGGCGTAGCCCAGTTCGCAGCGGCGGTTTTGCGCGTCGAAACGGTGCAGGCTGACCTGGCCGATCCATGCGCCGCTGTCGGCCAGTTCGACTCCCAGCCGCATGGCCGAGCCGTCGGCGATGTCGCGCGATCCACCCTCGATGTACTCGACGGCGCGGGCGATGTCGGTCCATGGCTCGCCGCTCCAGTAGCGCACCACTTCCGCATCGCTGTAGGTGGCGAACACGGCGCCGGCGTCGGCCGGTTTCAAGGGCCGCAAGATCAGGCGCGCGCTGCGCAGCACCACATCAAGTTTCGACAATTTGTTTTCCTTTCAGGGACACGGCGCACACCACCATCTCGACGATCATTTTTTCGCCTTCGGCAAAATCCCTGGCGGTCAGCTTGCGGTTCAGCACCAGCGCCATTTGCGGGGCGAAGTCGGCATACGATTGCGTCATCGCCCAGATGGCAAACAGCAGGTGGGTCGCATTGACGGGCGCGATGCGGCCCTCGGCGATCCAGCGCTCGAATACTTCGATGTCCTTGCGCACCAGCGGCACCACGCGGCGGCGGATCTGCTCGCCGTACAGGGGCGCGCCGCTGATCACTTCGAGCGCGTACACGCGCGACGCCCACGGATGTTCGCGCGAAAAGCGCAGCTTGGCCTGGATATACGCGCGCAGCATGTCCGCTGGCTGACCCTGCGGATCTGCCAGCAGGTCCATGCGCGCCAGCCACTCGTCGAGGACGTCGTCGAGCACGCGCTGGTAGAGCGCCTGCTTGGTGGGAAAGTAATACATCAGGTTTTGTTTCGACAGACCGGCCTGCTCGGCCACGCTGGCGATCGAGGCGCCTTCATAACCGCTCTCGGCGAACACGCGCACGGCGACGGCGACAATGTCGGCCTCCAGCCGGTCGCGGTCGAGCACCCGCCGCTTGATGACAGGTTTGACGGCAGATTTGACCGCGGCGCTCATGGCCGCACCGATTTGAAGAACGCCACCAGGGCCGGCGCATCGGCGGCGTAGGCGACATTGAAGCGAAACCACACGGACGAAGAAGGCGCCAGCATGAAGAAGTCGTTGGGCGAGAGCAGAATCCCGGCTTTCAAGGCCAGGTCGGCGATGCTCCTGCCGTTGCAGTCGGCGCTCGGCGCCACCGGCCAGCCGGCGCTGACGAACATGCCGCCGCGCGGGCGGGCGATCGGCGCCATGCCGACATCGGCCAGCACGTCGATGGTGCGCTCGCGCGCCGATTTGAGCTGTTCGGTCAGGCGCTCGACCATCCTGGCGTAGGGCCGCGCCGAGACGGCATGGTAGACCGCGCGCTCGTTGATTTCGGAGGTGGTCAAGCCGGCCAGCATTTTTACGCGCAGCAGTTCGGGGATCAGGGAGTTCGAGGCGCAGATCGAGCCGACCCGCAGCACCGGCGACAAGGTCTTGGAAAAGCTGCCAACCCGGATCACCCTTCTTAAACCGTCCATCGCCGCCAGCGACGCTTCGCCGCGCGCGGCCAGTTCGCGATAGATATCGTCTTCCACCAGCCAGAAGTCGAACTGCTCGGCCACCCCCAGCAAGCGGTGCGCCTGCGCCTGCGACAAGGAAGTGCCGAGCGGGTTTTGCAGCACCGTATTGACGAACATGAGTTTCGGCTGGGTGCGTGCAGCCTGCGCCGCCAGCACCTCGAAATCGAGGCCGGCCTCGCCGCGCGGCACCGCCACCGGGATGCAGCCGTGGTGGCGGATCAGCGAGGTCAGGTTGCTGTAGCCGGGGTCTTCCACCAACACCGCGTCGCCCGGTTTGGTCAGCGTGCGCAGGATCAGATCGAAGGCGTGGGTGGCGCCGTGGGTCAGCAGCACCTGGTCGGCCTCGACGGCGAACAGGCTCTCCGACAATTGCGCCGCCAGGTGCTGGCGCAAGGTGGGAAAGCCGAGAGGGTGGCCGTAGCCGCGCAGGCGGTTGGCCGGGATCTTCATGGCGTGGCGGACAGCGTCGAGGATGGTGGTTTCGCCATACCACTCGGGCGGCAGCCAGCCGGCGCCGACCGGCAGGGCGTCCGACACGCCGGAATACAGCTCGGGGGTGAGGGCATCGACGGCAACCGCGGTGGCCGCCGCCGGCGCGCTGACATTCGACGGCGCTGCCACCATCTCGCTGCGCGCCACAAAAAAGCCGGAACCGCGGCGCGAGGACAGCAGTCCAACATTGAGCAGGCGGTCGTAAGATTCCACCACGGTAAATGTGCTGACGCCGTTCGATTTGGCAAATTGCCGCACCGACGGCATCTTGGTGCCAACCCGCAATTCCTTCAGCTTGACCATTTGCGCAATCGCTGCCACGATCTGATCGACCAGGCTGCCGCGCCGGGAGCGGTCGATGGTGAGCAGCGGCCAGGCAGTGGGCAGGGATGGCGGCGACTCGGCTGCGTCGGCTGCCTGCGCTGCATCTAGCTGCTGATCCGACGCCGACAATTTCGCCATTCCTGCTCCGTCAAAGTGTATTGGTCGACTTGCCAGTACGGTTGGCCTGTTTTGCCGTTTGTGTACCTGTGCCATCGACCTGCCGCTGACTATTATTGCATCATCATTTTGCCAACTGGTAAATTTTTTTGGCCGCTGTCAAATTACTGGAGTAACGCATGAACGCCACCCGCCCCGCATCGATGTCGTCGTTCTGGATGCCCTTTACAAACAACCGCGATTTCAAAGCCAACCCGCGCCTGCTGGTCTCCGCCGAAGGCATGTACTACAAGGATGTCGATGGCAACAGCATCCTGGACGGCGCCGCCGGCCTGTGGTGCGTCCCCTGCGGCCACAACCAGCCGCGCATCGTCGCCGCCATCCGAGAGATGGTCGGCCAGCTCGATTTCGCACCAACGTTCCAGATGGGCCACCCGGCCGCGTTCGACCTGGCCGAACGCCTGATGACCTACACAAACAATAAATTCGGCCACGTCTTTTATACCAACTCGGGTTCGGAAGCGGTCGACACGGCGCTGAAAATGGCGCTGGCTTATCACCGCGTGCGCGGCGAAGGCAGCCGCACGCGCCTGATCGGCCGCGAGCGCGGCTATCACGGTGTGGGCTTCGGCGGCCTGTCGGTGGGCGGCATCGGCCCCAACCGCAAGCATTTCGGCCCGCTGCTGCCGGGTGTCGACCACCTGCCGCACACGCACGACATCGACCGGAATGCGTGGACGCGCGGGGAGCCGGAACACGGCCTGAACCTGGCCGACGAGCTGGAACGCATC
>JAQGNM010000343.1 GCA_028291845.1 Massilia sp.
CGCCGACGCCAGCGCCAGCTTGTCGTCGGCGCCCTGCTCGTCGCTGTCCAGGCCAAGCATGCGGCGCGCCGCCGGATTGCTGGTAAATACCCTGCCGTCCGCGCCCACCACCAGGATGCCATCGCCGACATCGGCCATGACGATGCGGTTGATGGCTTGCTGGATCGCCAGGTCGGCGCCGTGGCGGGCCGCCAGCTCCTCCTGGCGGATCAAGCGCTGCGCCAGCGATCCCGCCACCAGCACCAACGCAAAAAAAATGGCGCCGTAGACGCCAGATTGCAGCAACGGGGCGCTCTCGCCTTCCAGCGCCAGCAGCTGAAAACCGCTGTGGCCGATCACCACCAGGGTCGCCAGGGCCGCCGCGAACAGCGCCAGCAGGCGTGGCGCCAGGATCGCCGCGCCCGCCAGCGGAAACAGAAACAGGATCGCCAGGCCGCTGGCGATGCCGCCGGCGGCCGAGTACAGCATGGCGATGACGGCCAGGTCGAGCGCCACCTGGACGCCCACCTGGATCAGGAAATGGCGGCGGCGGTACAGCGCCAGCAGGGCGAACACGCCGCCGCTGATCAGGTAAGCGACGCAGGTTTCGGTGTACAGGCGCGGCGCGGCGACGCGCCAGGCTTCGCTGCCCACGTTCAGGTACGCCAGCAGCACCAGCGCGATGGCCAGACGAGTAAAAGTGAGCGTTTGCAGCGAGCGCCAGAAAGTGGCGTGGGTGGCGCGGGTTGCGTGGGTGCGGTGGAGTGCGCGCGCCATCGTTACGGCGCCGGCAAGCGGACGTGGGCCGGGCAGCAGTAATCGAGGCCGTCGGCGCGTACCGCCTCCGAAACGGGGAAGTACAGGCCGCAGTGGGCGCAGGAAGTCATCGCTTCGCTCGATTCGAGCGGTGTGCGGCCGGCGCCATTGGCGCGGTTGGCGCCATCTGCGCCGTTGGCACGGTCGGCACGGGCGCGCGCGGCCTGGATCTTGGCGCGGATGGCGAACACCACCAGCACCGCCAGCGCCAGCCAGAACAACAGGCGGCTCATGCGACCGCCCGGTGCAGCACCACTTCGAACACGAAGCGCGAGCCGACATAGGCCAGCAACAGGGTGGCGAAGCCGGCCAGGGTGAAGCGCAAAGCCATCTTGCCGCGCCAGCCCTTCCAGCGGCGCCCGGCCAGCAGCGCGCCGAACAGCACCCACGACAGCAGCGCGAACACGGTTTTATGGTCCCATTTGAGGGCGGCGCCGAACAGCTGCTCGGAAAACACCACGCCCGACAGCACGGTCAGCGTCAGCAGGACAAAGCCGATGCCGATCAGGCGAAACAACAGCTTTTCCATGGTCAGCAAAGCCGGCAACTGGTCCAGCGAGCGGTGCAATGAAGCGAACAGCCGGTGCGGCGGCGCCGCCGAGCGGGTATGCAGCCGCGCTTCCTGCAAGGCCATCAGCACGGCGTGAAAGGCGGCGATGGTCAAGGTGCTGTAGGCCAGGATGGCCACCGCGATGTGCCAGCCGAACGCCGGCGACTGGCCTTTCAGCTGGAATACCGAACCGGGAAACAGCGCCGGCAGGGCGGCGGCGACAGCGGCGCACGGCAACACCATGCGGCGCAGGCCATCGAGGGCGAAATTGCGGTTTTCCACCAGATAAGCGGCCACCGACACCCACAAGGCGGCCGACAGCATGACGGCAAAGCCGATCCGCAAGCCGCCCGGCGCATGCATGCCGAACCACAGCGCGCCCGCATGCAGCAGCCAGGCCAGGCAGGTGCCGGCCGCAATCAGGCCGCGCCGGCGCAGCGGCAGCACGGCGCAGGCGGCATACAGCAAGGCGGCAACATAAAAATAGGTGGTTTGCATGCGCGTCAGTTTACACCATGGGACCTTGGCCGGGTGGCGGCGCCGACGGCCACGCCGACTATTCGGACGATGGTCGGGACAGCGCAAAGGCGACGGCCGTCAAACGTTTAGCATCTTGCCACGCCGGCGCACCACGCCACCATCTAATATAAACCCAAGCAGTTTTGGTTATGCTACCATGCCTACAGTCTTAAAAATTTACGGACTACGCGTTGTCATCTATCCCAACGACCATCGCCCACCGCACGTGCACGTGATGGGCAAGGGTTGCGAAGGGGTATTCAATCTGCGCTGTCCATGGGGTCCGCCGGAACTGCGCGAGAACTTCGGCTTTTCAGACGCCGAGTTGAACCGGATCGCGGAATCGCTGACGGGCGACTTGAAAGTGTTGTGCACCAGATGGAGAGAGATCCATGAAAGCAATTGACGACAACAGCGTGGCCGCGGCCAATGCCCGCGGCGCCGCCCTGCAGGCAGCCTTCCCGGCGGCGGTGGCGGTGCGCTACGACAGCGGCAGCGAGCGCATCGTGATCACGCTCGCCACCGGCCTCGACTTGGCATTTTCGCCGCAACAGGCGCAGGGTTTCGAACACGTCACCGCTGCCGACCTCGACACCGCCGAGATCAGCCCGTCGGGCCTGGGCGTGCATTTTCCCAAGATCGACGCCGATATCTACATTCCTGCCTTGATCGAAGGTTTTTTGGGCGCCAAGCGGTGGATGGCGGCCCAGAACGGCAAGCTAGGCGGCAAGGCGACGACGCCGGCCAAGGGCGCGGCGGCACGCGCCAACGGCAAGCTGGGCGGCCGGCCCCGCAAGAGCCAGGCCAAGCCGGGCGCCGACGACAATCTGCCGGACGCCGCCTGATACTATATTAGTCGACCGCCGCCATGCGCAATTCGTCATTGTGGTGGCGCTGCTGCTCTTCCATCACCAGCTGCCCCAGTTCGCGTTTCAAGGCGTTGAACTCGGGCGAGGCCGGATCGCGCTCGCGCGGCAGATCGACCATGATGTCACGTTTCACGGTGCCGGGCCGGTAGGTCATCACGACAATGCGGTCGGCCAAATAAATCGCTTCCTCGATGCTGTGGGTGACGAAGATGATGGTCTTTTTCAGCTCGGCCCAGATGCGCAGCAACTCGTCCTGCAGGTTGCGCCGCGTGAGCGCATCGAGGGCGCCGAACGGCTCGTCCATCAGCATGATCGGCGAATCGAGGGCCAGCACGCGGGCGATCGCCACCCGCTGGCGCATGCCGCCCGACAAATCCTTCGGAAAGCGCGCCTTGAAGTCTGACAGCGACAGCATTTTTAACAGGCCATCGACGCGCTGCCTGATCTCGGGCCGCGCCATTCCCTTGATTTCCAGTCCGAAGCCGATGTTGTCTTCGACTGTCATCCAGGGAAACAGGGCGTATTCCTGAAACACCATGCCGCGCTCGGGACCGGGCGCGACCACCGGCTTACCGTCGGCGACGATGCTGCCGCTGGTCGGCAAGGCAAAGCCGGCCACCGCATTGAGCAAGGTCGACTTGCCGCAGCCGGACGGCCCCAGCAGGCAGGTAAATTGCCCGCGCGGGATCTCCAGGTTGATATCTTTCAAGGCGACCAGCTCGCGATCGTCGGTGCGAAAAATTTTGTTGACGCCAGTGATGACGATGTGGGGAGAAGTGTGCGATGCGCTCATGCTCAATGCTCCAGTCCGCGGTGCCAGCGCAACAGGTGATTATTCAGTTTGTTCATGCCGACATCGATGGCCAGGCCCCACAGGCCGATGGTGATCATGCCGGCGATAATTTTGTCGGACCAGAAATACTCGCGCGCTTCCAGTATCCGGAAGCCCAGGCCGTTGTTCACCGCGATCATCTCGGAGACGATGACGACGATAAATGCGGTGCCGATACCGATGCGCACGCCGGCGAGGATATATGGCACCGCCGCCGGCAAGATCACCCGCATGAACATGGTTCGCTGGTTGGCGCCCAGGTTGCGCGCCGCCCGCAAATAGATGCTGTCGACCTGGCGCACGCCGGCAATCGTGTTCATCAACACTGGAAAGAAGGCCCCCAGCACGATCAGGAACACCGCCGGCGGATTGCCCAGTCCGAACCACAGGATCGACAGCGGAATGTAGGCGATCGGCGGAATCGGGCGCAACAGTTGAAACAGCGGGTTGAACCATGCATACACGCGGTTGCTCGCCCCCATCGCCAGGCCGATCGGCAGGGCCAGGCCGGCGCCGATCAGGAAGCCGACCACCACCCGGTACATGCTGCCGATCGAATCGATGATCAATTCGCCGGAAAACATCCAGGCCAGCTTGCTGCCGCCGCCGGCCGGGTCGTACGGCTGCATCGGCAGCAAGTAGGCGATCCAGCGCTCGACCACCGCCAGCGGCGATGGCAGCACCTGGGGATTGACCCAGCCAGCCATCGCCACGCCTTGCCAGACGGCGATGATCAAGGCAGGCACGATCAGGCCGATGCCGCTGCCAAGGCGGAAGCGGCGCGTTGTTGCGTTCTGCATCATCGAACCTTAATTAACCTTCAGACTTTTCTTTGCTTCCATCAGCAGATCGGTCTTGACCCACTCCTTCGCCACCGGCGGCTTGGCCATCTTGCCCACGCCGGTCTTGGCCATGATGTCGGTGGTGATCTGGATGTGTTCCGGGGTAACGTCGTAGGTGTACTCGGCGTTGCCCATGGCGTCGTTGAAATCGTCGGTGGTGATCTGGCCTTTGAAGACGGTCTCGCGCACGTATTTTTCAGCCAGCGGCTTGTTGTCGATAAAGGTCTTGGTGGCCTCGACGAAGCAGCGCATGAATTTTTCCGCCAGCACGCGCTTTTCTTTATAAAACTTTTCAGTCATCACCATGGTGCGCACCGGCTCGCCGATCGGGGTATCGTAAGGCTTGATCACTTCGACGCCGAATTTCTTGTTGATCGCCTGCGACGATTGCGGCTCCGACTGCATCATGGCGTCGATGTTTTTACCGAGCAGCGCGGCGTTCAAGTCAGGGTAGCTCAAATAAATCAGCTGCACGTCCTTGCCTGGATTGCTGTCGGCCGTCAAACCGTGCTTTTGCAGCTCGGCCATCAACAACACTTCCTGGATGGCGCCGCGCGTGACGCCGACTTTTTTACCCTTCAAATCCTTGACCGACTTGATGGCCAGGTCGGGACGCGCCACCAGGCGGGCGCCGCCCTTGGCGAAACCGGCGACGACGTAGATCGGCGCACCGCTGGCGCGGCCGGAAATGGCCGCTTCCGAGGCGGTGGTGGCGACGTCGAGTTCACCGGCGATGACGGCCTGCATGGCGTCGAGGCCCTTGGCGAAAATCTTCTCGTCGATCTTGATGCCGCATTTCGGCGCGATTTCCTTCATGTACGACACCGCGCCGTAATGGGCGAATTTCAGATTGCCGAGGCGGACCACTTCTTGCGCCTGCACGCTGCCTGCGGTGAGCATCGCGGCCAGCGCGATAGCGGAATAGATCGATTTCTGGGTCATGCCTGTCTCCGTTGTAGTAAGTATTGTCGGGAATTCTAGCCAGTCCCTATTATGCATAGTATTTCCCGTGTGAACACACTGTAAAGACGCCGTGGGACCAAACTGTCGCTGCACGGCTTCAGGTAAAATGGCCGCTTGACGCGGCCATGCCGCTCCTTTCATATAGTCAGGTACAACATGTTAGATAACTTAACCCAACGCTTGGCCAAGGTCGTCAAGACCATGCGCGGCGAGGCGCGGCTGACCGAGGCGAACACCGCCGACATGCTGCGCGAAGTGCGCCTGGCCCTGCTCGAGGCCGACGTCGCCCTGCCGGCCGTGCGCGAATTCATCAGCCGGGTCAAGGAAAAGGCGCTCGGCGAGGAAGTGCTGTCGTCGCTGTCGCCCGGCCAGGCGCTGGTCGGCGTGGTGCAGAAGGAACTGGGCGCGCTGATGGGCGCCGACCTCGGTCCGGAAGCGTCGCAATTGAGCTTTGCCCAGCAGCCGCCGGCAATCATCCTGATGGCCGGTCTGCAAGGTGTCGGCAAGACCACCACGGTCGGCAAGCTGGCCAAGTACTTAAAAGAAGAAAAGAAAAAGAAAGTGCTGACGGTATCGGCCGACGTCTACCGTCCCGCCGCGATCGCCCAGCTCGAGTCCGTGACAAAACAGGTCGGCGCCGATTTCTTCCCGTCCGCCGCCACCGACAAGCCGGTCGACATCGCCCTGGCCGCGCTCGACTGGGCGAAAAAGCACTATCACGACGTGCTGATCATCGACACCGCCGGCCGGCTCGGCATCGACGAAGCGATGATGCGGGAAATCTCCGCCGTGCACGCGGCCGTGAAACCGATCGAAACCCTGTTCGTGGTCGACGCCATGCTGGGCCAGGACGCCATCAACACGGCCAAGGCGTTCAACGACGCCCTGCCCCTGACCGGCATCGTGCTGACCAAGCTGGACGGCGACTCGCGCGGCGGCGCTGCGCTGTCGGTGCGGCACATTACCGGCAAACCGATCAAATTTGCCGGCGTGTCGGAAAAGCTGGACGGCCTGGAAGCGTTCGACGCCCAGCGCATGGCCAACCGGATTCTCGGCATGGGCGACATCCTGGCGCTGGTGGAAGAAGCCCGTAAAGGCGTCGACACCAAGGCGGCGGCCGATCTGGCCAATAAAATCAAGGTCGGCGGCAAGTTCGACATGAACGACTTTAAATCGCAATTGGGCCAGATGAAAAAAATGGGCGGCATGGCCAGCCTGCTCGACAAGCTGCCGGCGCAGTTTCAGCAAGCGGCCGGCGGCGCCAACATGGACCAGGCCGATAAACAGGTGCGGCGCATGGTCGGCATTATCGATTCGATGACCCCGGCCGAGCGCGCCAAGCCGGAATTGATCAAAGCGACCCGCAAACGCCGCATCGCCGCCGGCGCCGGCGTGCAGGTGCAGGAAGTCAATCGCATGCTGGCGCAGTACGAGCAAATGAACGCCATGATGAAAAAATTCAAAGGCGGCGGCATGATGAAGATGATGCGCGGGATGAAGGGCATGATGCCCGGCATGCGTTAAAACGCGGTTTTTCGCGGCATTCATGAGGGGCCGGTGGTACGGGGGAAAACCCGACGTCCACCGGCTTTTTTCATGGGTTTTCCCTCTGGGGCGTTGCCAAATTCTCTGTTCTGACAGTTTCAAGTGTTTCCAACGCGAAAAATGTTGAAAAACACTTGCAACAACAGTAAAAGCCCACCAATATAAGCCGTGCGATGTATAGCGCAATTTCCCATTCTGTCCGTTCAGGAGGCTCGAAGATGGCAACAGCCAAAAAAACCCCAGCAGCAGCGCCAGCAAAGAAGGCCGCCGCGGCCAAGCCAGCAGCAGCGGCCAAGCCGGCAGCGAAAAAAGCAGCAGCAGCTCCAGCCAAGGCCGCCGCGCCGAAAGCCGCAGCCGCCGCCAAGAAGCCAGCAGCACCACGCAAGCCAAACGCCGCCTTCATGAAGGCCATGACGCCGTCGGACACCCTCGCCGGTGTGGTTGGCGCGACCCCGCTGCCACGCACCGAAGTGACCAAAAAAGTGTGGGAGTACATCAAGAAGAACGATCTGCAAGATGCCGCAAACCGCCGCATGATCAATGCCGACGACAAGCTCAAAGCCGTTTTTGGCGGCAAAGCGCAAGTGTCGATGTTCGAGATGACCAAGCTTATCTCTGACCACCTGAAATAATCAAAAAAAAGTAAAAACCTACTTTTTTTTGGTTTGATCAGATAAAAGACCTCGGCGAAGCCGAGGTCTTTTCAGTTTACGCAAACCCAAGTTCAAACAAAAGTGAACCCCTACTTTTGTTTGGCTGAACGGACGAAAAAGCGCTCGGCGGAGCCGAGCTTTTTTCAGTTGACGCAAACCCGATTCAGATCACGGTTCGCCTCGGGGAAGGGAGGATTGGGGCACACGCTTTGTTGAAAAACATTTATGCACGATTGCGCATAATTGGCGCCTTAAATGCGTGCGCTTCGCGCGGTGGTTCTCCGAGGCGAACTCGGATCTGAATCGGGTCTGCGTCCACTGAAAAAACCTCGGCTCCGCCGAGGGCTTTTTCGTCCGTTCAAACCAAACAAAAGTAGGGGTTCACTTTTGTTTGAATCTCTTACATTTCCCATTTTTTCCACGCGGCGAGGACCGCATTGGGATATTCCGGTCTACCACGGCTGCCGTTATATCTGCCTAGCGCCAAATACAGACTGCCGGCTTCCATATCAATATACATCCGTAGAATCGCGCAGCCGTAGCGGAGATTCGTTTGCATGTCGAACAGGGCGCGGCGGTTGTTGTCGCCGATGACGCCGGTCCAGAATGGCATCACCTGCATGTAGCCGCGCGCGCCCACCATCGAGACGGCGTATTTGCGGTACGCCGACTCGACCTGGATCAGGCCCAGCACAAGACCCGGATCGAGGCCGGCGCGGGTGGCTTCGTACCAGGCGGTGGTGAGAAATTCGGTGCGCAGCTGTTCGTCGGGCAGCTTGCGTTTCAAGCGCCCGGACATGGTTGCAAGCCACTGATTGAAACGCTGGCGCGCCGCCTCGTCGCGAAAGACCGGGGTGGGCGGACGCGCATCCTTGATGGCGTTCGACAGCGCCAGGCGGACCGAATCGGCCAGCGCTTCTTCCTTCTGGTTGCCGGCCCACGCTGGCAGGGATGCTGCCAGGCAGGCCAGTGCGATCAGAACCGCCTTCACTGCGGCAGTCGTCACTGCGGCAGTCGTCACTGCGACAGCTTGTCCTTGATGAAAGCGACCATGCCGTCGAGCGGCACAGCGGTGGCGGCGGCATCGCGGCGGCCCTGGTATTCCAGGTTGCCTTCTTTCAAGCCGCGCTCGCCGACGACGATGCGGTGCGGCACGCCGATCAATTCCCAGTCGGCGAACATGGCGCCCGGACGCAGGCCGCGGTCGTCGACGATGACGTCCACGCCAGCCGCCTGCAGATCGGCATACAGCTGTTCCACGGTGGTTTTCACCAGCTCGCTGCGGTCCATGCCCATCGGGCACAGCACCAGTTCGAACGGCGCGATCGAGGTCGGCCAGATGATGCCCTTGTCGTCGAAATTCTGCTCGATGGCAGCGCCCAGGATGCGCGTCACGCCGATGCCGTAGCAACCCATTTGCAGGGGCGCGGGCTTGCCGTTTTCGTCGAGGAAAGTGGCCTTCATCGATTCCGAATAGGCCGTGCCCAACTGAAACACGTGACCGACTTCGATGCCGCGCTCGATGGCGAGCACACCCTTGCCGTCGGGAGAGGCGTCGCCTTCGACGACGTTGCGCAGGTCGGCCACGATCGGCTCCGGCAAATCGCGGCCCCAGTTGGCGCCGGTGTAGTGAAACCCTTCTTCGTTGGCGCCGCAGACGAAATCGGCCATGTTGGCCACCGTGCGGTCGGCAACGATGGTCACCGGCTGGCGCGGCTTGATCGGTCCCAGGTAGCCGGGGATCGAGCCATACGCCTCGAGGATTTCCGCTTCGGTGGCGAAGCGGTGCGCGGCCAGGCCGGCAACCTTGCCGACCTTGATTTCGTTGAGTTCATGGTCGCCGCGCAGCAGCAGCATCCAGTTTTCCTTGACCTGCTTGCCGTCGATCTCCTTCTCCACCGTCAGCGCGATGGTCTTGACGGTTTGCGCCAGGTCCAGCGTGAGCATGGCGGCCACCGCTTCGCACTTCGTGGCGCCGGGGGTGGCGGTCTTGGTCAGCGCCTGGCTGGCGGCAGCGCGCGTGCTCGAGACCGGCATCGCTTCGGCCGCTTCCATGTTGGCGGCAAAATCGGACGTCGGGCAATACACCAGGGCGTCTTCACCGGTGCTGGCGATGACGTGAAATTCGTGCGAACCGGAGCCGCCGATGGCGCCGTTGTCGGCAGCGACCGCGCGGAACTTCAAGCCGAAGCGCGTAAAAATCGCCGTGTAGGCATCGAACATGATTTTGTACGAGGCCTGCATGCCGGCCACGTCGCGGTCGAAACTGTAGGCGTCCTTCATGGTGAATTCGCGACCGCGCATGAGGCCGAAACGGGGACGGCGCTCGTCGCGGAACTTGGTTTGAATGTGATAAAAATTCAATGGCAGCTGGCGGTAGGACTTGATTTCAGTGCGCACCACGTCGGTGATGACTTCTTCCGAGGTCGGCTGGATGGCGTAGTCGCGGCCGTGGCGGTCCTTGACGCGCAGCAGCTCCGGACCCATCTTGTCCCAGCGGCCGGTTTCCTGCCACAGCTCGGCAGGCTGAACCAGCGGCATCAACAGTTCGATGCCGCCGGCACGGTTCATCTCTTCACGAATGATCGCTTCGACCTTGCGGATGACGCGCAGACCGGTCGGCATGTACGTATAGATGCCGGAACCGAGGCGCTTGATCATCCCGGCGCGCATCATCAGCTGATGACTGACGATCTCGGCGTCGGAAGGCGCTTCTTTTTGTGTAGAAATAAAAAATCGGGAGGCACGCATATCGATGAATTCTTTTTAAAAAGAGAGAGTTATAATCAACCTAATTTTAAAGGATTAGCTGGCCGATGCGTCCAATCTTTGTACAAATGGGTCCGTTGGAGCGGTTCCCGCCGTTTTCGCACGTCGAAAACCCGGTGGGCATCGCTGCAGGGAGACGGTTTCAGGAGTAAAAACGACAAAAGCACGCGCTGGCAGAAAGTATCGAGGTGAAGCATGCTCGACCGTGAAGGGTTTCGGCCCAACGTCGGCATCATCCTGCTCAACGCCCAGAACGAGGTGTGGTGGGGTAAGCGGGTGCGCGAGCACTCCTGGCAATTCCCGCAAGGGGGCATCAAATACGGAGAGACGCCCGAACAGGCAATGTACCGCGAGCTGGAAGAGGAAATCGGATTACGCAAGGAACACGTGAAGATCGTCGGCCGCACCCGCGACTGGCTGCGCTACGAAGTGCCCGATCATTTCATCAAGCGTGAAATTCGCGGGCATTACCGTGGCCAAAAGCAAATCTGGTTCCTGCTGCGCATGGTCGCGCGCGACAATGACGTCAACCTGCGCCTGACCGACCACCCGGAATTCGACGCCTGGCGCTGGCACGACTACTGGGTGCCGCTCGATGTCGTCATCGAATTCAAGCGCGACGTCTACCAGCGCGCATTGCAGGAACTGTCGCGTTTCCTGTCCTGGCCCAACCAGGGCGGGCACACTCACGAACGGCGTCACACCGCGCGCTATCTGCGCCAGCCGCACGCGCCGCGCCCGCCGGCCGCGCCGGAGGAACAAAGCACCACCCTGCCCGGTCTGGTGCTGGCGCCGGACAAGCCGTAGTTGACGTAGTTGCGCCGTGCCGGGCGGTCAGGTGTTCCCGCCGCTGACGGTGCGGGCGGCGCCGGCGGCAGCGGCGCGCCGACGATCCGCTACAATGGCGGCCTCCCGATTTTTTTCAGCGCCGCCATGTTCACCCCCTCCTCGCACGACGTCCGCCGCTTCTTTTGCGAAGCCTACCGCAAGCAGCAGGCCGGCGAGATCCTCGGCCCGATGGAAGCCATCGCCGCCGACTGGATCGCCAACCACCCGGAATACGCAGGCGACCTCGGCGACGCCGAAGCGGCGATCGCCCGCGACTACGCCGTCGAAACCGGCAAGACCAACCCCTTCCTGCACCTGTCGATGCACCTGTCGATCTCCGAACAAATCTCGATCGACCAGCCGCCCGGCATCCGCGACGCTTTTAATAGCCTCGAAGCCAAACTGGGCCAGCACGAAGCCCAGCACCGCATCATGGAGTGCCTGGGAGAGATGATCTGGACTTCCCAGAGAAACAACACCCCGCCCGACGCCGCCGCCTATCTCGAATGCGTCAAAAAAGGCATCCGCTAAAACAAAAGCCCCGCGAATAAGCGGGGCTTTTGTTTTCAACGTTCAGCTTGCACTCCGAACCGCGTCTCTACGCGGCGACAGCAGATCCGAATCGGGTTTGCGTTACCTGATTCATGCCCGGCTCCGCCGGGCAGGAATCCCTGACTAACTCACCCAAAAGTAGGTTTTCACTTTTGGGTGAATTTCATCGATGGCCGGTAGCCATGCTGCCCGGCAGACTTCCAAGATAGGCGGCGATGTCGGCGATGTCCTTGTCGGATAACGCTGCCACCTGGCCCGCCATGATCGGATTATTGCGGCCGTTGGCGCCGCTGCCCCGCTTGTAGGCGATCAGCGCGTGCGCCAGGTAATCGGGATGCTGGCCGGCCAGCTTCGGATAACTCGGATCGATCGGTTTATTAAAATCGGCGCCATGGCAGGAGGCGCACGCCTTGGCCTTGGCCAGATTGGCGCCGTTGGCGATGTCGGCCGCGCCGGCATTGAAGGAAACCACGGCAAAAGCCAGGGCGATCAGCGATGTTTTCATGGATTGTCCTTATTTGGCCGGCATCTGGGAATAGTATGCGGCGACGTCGGCGATGTCCTGGTCGCTCATCGAGGCGGCAATGCCGCGCATCGACGGGTGCTTGCGGTCGCCCTTTTTATAGGCCTGCAGCGCCGCTTCGATGTATTTGGCGGACTGGCCGCCGATCATCGGCACCCGATAGACTTCTGGAAAACTGGCTTTGTAGCCCGGAATGCCGTGGCACCCGACACACATTTCAACCTTGGCGCCAGCGGCCTTGGGATTACCAACGATGTCGGCCGCGCCAGCTGCGTGAAACGCGCCGGCCAGCACGAGAAGTGCGGTGATTTTTTTCATGGTTGCGATGGTGAAGTTTATCGGGGTCTCGACCGAGCTACGACCGTATTCAGTGGATACAACTTTAAAAGTTTTATTTTTAGCATTTGATTCTAACGCAAGAGCATGAGGGCGTCCACAACCGCCTGTCCCTGCGCAGTCCAGGGCAATTGTCATATACTCGGGTCACTCCCCACTTTCCGAATCTGACATTCATGACCGCACACACGACGCCACGCCGCTTCGAAGGCTCCGACAGCTACGTCGCCACCCAGGACTTGAAACTGGCCGTCAACGCCGCCCTGACCTTGCAGCGCCCGCTCTTGATCAAGGGCGAACCGGGCACCGGCAAGACCATGCTGGCCGAGGAAGTGGCGGCCAGTCTCGACATGCCGCTGATGCAATGGCACATCAAGTCGACCACCAAGGCCCAGCAGGGCTTGTACGAATACGACGCCGTCTCGCGCCTGCGCGACTCGCAACTGGGCGACGAGCGGGTACGCGATATCCATAACTATATCGTCAAGGGCGTGTTGTGGCAGGCGTTTACGGCGCCCGAGCCGGTGGTGCTGCTGATCGACGAAATCGACAAGGCCGACATCGAGTTCCCCAACGACTTGCTGCGCGAACTGGACCGGATGGAGTTCTACGTCTACGAAACGCGCGAAATGGTGCAGGCCGTCCACCGGCCGCTGGTGATCATCACCTCGAACAACGAAAAGGAACTGCCGGACGCCTTTTTGCGCCGCTGCTTCTTTCACTACATCAAATTCCCCGACAAGGACACCATGGCGGCCATCGTCAAGGTGCACTACCCGACCTTGAAGCAAGAACTGCTGGCCCAGGCCTTGACCAGTTTTTATGAAGTGCGCGATGTGCCCGGCCTGAAGAAAAAGCCGTCCACCTCCGAGTTTCTCGACTGGTTGAAACTGCTGCTGGCCGAAGACATCGGCCCGGAAGCGCTGCGCAGTCAGGACAGCAAGTCGGTGGTGCCGCCCCTGCACGGCGCGCTGCTGAAAAACGAGCAGGACGTTCACCTGTTCGAACGCCTGGTGCACATGTCGCGCACCAACCGATAGGGGTCAGGAGAACATCGCATGATCGACGTGCAAGCGCTGACATTGACGGGCAATGGCGTGCGGCTCGAACCGCTGGCATCGCACCACGCCGACGGCTTGCGCGCCGCCGCCAGCGACGGCAGGCTGTGGGAATTGCGCATCACTTCGGTGCCCGAACCGCACCAGGTCGAGGCATATATCGAAGCGGCGCTGGCACCGCCGAACCGGCGCGCGTTCGCCGTGGTCGACGCCGCCGCCGGCACGGTGCTCGGCTCGACCAGCTACCACGACATCGTCGAAAGCATCGACCGCGTCGAAATCGGCTGGACCTGGTATGCCAAAAGCGCCCAGCGCAGCCACGTCAACAGCAGCTGCAAGATGCTGTTGCTGAGCCACGCTTTCGATACGCTGGGCTGCGCCGTGGTTGGCCTGCGCACCGACAATTTTAATTATGCCTCGCAGCAGGCGATCGAGCGGCTCGGCGCCCGCAAGGACGGGGTGATCCGCCACCACGCGCCGCGCCGCGACGGCACCGTGCGCGACACTGTGATGTACAGCATCCTGCGCGGCGAATGGCCGGAGGTGCGCGCGCAGCTGGCCTATCGCCTGCAACGCCATGGCAAGGAGTTCATATGCTGATCGATTTTTTTTATACGCTGAAAGACGCCAAGATCCCCGTCACCATCAAGGAGTTTCTCACCCTGCTGGAGGCGATGGACAAGCAGCTGATCGACCAGTCGCTCGACGATTTTTATTTTTTATCTCGTCTTGTGCTGGTCAAGGACGAGGCCCACTACGACAAGTTCGACCGCGCCTTCGGCCATTATTTTAAGGGCGTCAACGCCGCGTTCGACGCCAACAGCGGCATTCCGCTCGACTGGCTGTTAAAACGCATGGAGCGCGAATTGACGCCGGAACAAAAGGCGGCGCTGGAAAAGTACGGTTACGACAAGCTGATGGACCGCTTGAACGAACTGTTGAAAGAGCAAAAAGAGCGCCACGAGGGCGGCAGCAAGTGGATCGGCACCGGCGGCACCTCGCCGTTCGGCAATGGCGGCACCAATCCGGAAGGCATCCGCATCGGCGGCACCGGCGGCAAGAGGACCGCCGTCAAGGTGTGGGAACAACGAGCGTATAAAGATTACGACGGCGAGCGCGAACTCGGCACCCGCAACATCAAGGTGGCCCTGCGCCGCTTGCGAAAATTCGCGCGCACCGGCCTGGAAGAAGAACTCGCGCTCGACGCGACGATCCGCGCCACCGCCAGCAACGCCGGCTACCTCGACATCAAGATGCAGCCCGAGCGCAAGAACAACATCAAGGTGCTGATGCTGTTCGACGTCGGCGGCAGCATGGACGACCACATCGAGCGCACCGAGGAATTGTTTTCGGCTTCCAAGACCGAATTCAAGAACATGGAGTTTTTTTATTTCCACAACTGCGTCTACGATTTCCTCTGGAAAAACAACCGCCGCCGCAACGCCGAGCGCTTCCCCACCTGGGACATCTTGCGCAAGTATCCCCCCGACACCAAGCTGATTTTCGTCGGCGACGCCACCATGAGTCCTTACGAGGTGCTGCAGCCAGGCGGCTCGG
>JAQGNM010000355.1 GCA_028291845.1 Massilia sp.
CGCGGCCAGCCCGGCGGCGCCGTCGGCGGCGCCCTGCACCCGGTAGCCCAGGCCCTGCAGGGTGCCCACCACGCTCGAGCGGACGTCGTCGTCGTCTTCCACCACCAGGATGGTTTCGTCGCCTCCGTCGAGCGCCAGCGGCGCGGCGGCCACCATCGCCGGCACCGGCGCAAGCGTTGAGCGCGGTAAAAATATCTCGATGGTGGTGCCCTGGCCCGGCACGCTGGCAAGGCGGATATGGCCGCCGCTTTGCTTGACGAAGCCGTAGGCCATCGACAAGCCCAGCCCGGTGCCCTGCCCCACCGGCTTGGTGGTGAAGAACGGCTCGAAGGCGTGCGCCATGACGTCTTCGGTCATGCCGCTGCCGCTGTCGGAGATCGCCACCAGCACGTAGTCGCCGGGAGAAATATCGGCGATGCCGCGCGTTTCGCTCAGGGTCAGCACGGTGTTGCGGATATCGACCACGAAGGTGCCGCCCGACGGCATGGCGTCGCGGGCGTTCAGCGCCAGGTTGAGAAAGACGTTTTCCAGCTGGCCGGCATCGACGAACACGTTCCACAGCACGGCGTCGTGGCGGTATTCGACGGTGATCTGTTCGCCCAGCGCACGCTGCAGCAGGTCGTCGCGGTCGCGCAGGATGCGCAGCGGCTCGACCGCGGTCGGCTGCAGGGGCTGGCGGCGGGCGAACGCCAGCAACTGCGAGGACAGCTTGGCGCCGCGGCCGACGGCGGCGCCGATGCTGCTCAGGCGCTGCTGCAGCACCGCCGTGGTGGGCGGAAATTGCTGCAGCAGCTGCACGTTGCCATTAATAATTTGCAGCACGTTGTTGAAATCGTGGGCAATGCCGCCGGTGAGTTTGCCCACCGCTTCGAGCTTTTGCGCGTGATTGAGGGCCTGGCGCGCATCGTCGAGCGCCTGCGAGCGTTCGGCGGCGCTGCGTTCGGCCGCCTTGCGTTCGGACACGTCGCGGATGAAGGCGCTGACGGCGAACTGGCTGCCTTCCGGGAATCCGGCCACCGCCAGCTCGGCCGGCAGCAGGCGGCCGGAACGGTGCAGCGCTGTCACCTCGATCACCTTGTCGAGCACATTGCCGTGGCCGCGTTCGATGAACCGCGCGAAGCCGGCGTGATGGCGGGCGCGCTGGTCGGGCGGAATGATCAGTTCGGCCAGCGGGCGGCCGACCGCTTCCACGGCGCTCCAGCCGAACATCCGCTCGGCGCTGGCGTTCCAGTCGGTGATGATGCCGTCGGCGCCGATGGCGACGAAGGCGTCGTGCGAGTGCTGCAGGATGATGTTGAAGCGGTGCTGCTGGTGCGCCAGCTGGGCGTTCACCACCCGCATGGCGTTTTCATTTTCCTTGGCGCGGCTGATGTCGGTGTGGGTGCCGATGATGCGCAAGGGGCGGCCGTCCTGGTCGAAGGTGACGGCCATGCCGCGGCCCAGAATCCAGCGGTAGCCGCCGTCCCTGGCGCGCATGCGGTATTCGCAGGCGTAGGCCGGGCTGCGTTTTTCCACGTAGTCGTCGAGCGTCGCCTGCACCCGCGCGGCGTCGTCCGGGTGCAGCAGCTCCTGCCATGCCAGGGTGCTGTTGGGCACTTCGTGTTCGCCGTAGCCCAGCATTGCCTTCCACTGTTTCGAATAGATGGCGGCGTCGCTGCCGCGGTCCCAGTCCCACACGCCGTCGCCGGCCCCCTCCAGCGCATACTTCCAGCGAAACTCGCTCTCGCGCAATTGCTCCGTCATGGCGGTCGCCAGATTCAATGCGCGCCGCTTGCCGCTACCCAGGGTCAGCACCAGCATCGCCAGCAAGGTCGAGGCGGCGATGCCGCCGACGGCGATCCAGGCGGCGCCGTTCGATGGAATGCGCGCCTCCAGTTGCGGCGTCGAGGCGATCGCCAGGGTCCAGCGCTGGCCGGCCACGTCGATCCGCTGCAGGCTGGAAAAGCGCGGCTTGAAAGCGGCCGGCTGGCGCCCTTCGGTGTCGGCGCCATACAGCTGCGCCTCGGGTTTGATCTCGGCACCGTCGTAGATCGTCAGCGTCACCTCGGCCGAGCGCTCGCCGCCCAGGCCCGCCATCAGGTCGTCCATGCGAAACGGCGCCCCCACCCATCCGGCCAGGCTGGCACGGCGCTGTTCCACGGTGGCGGCCGTCGCGCCGCGGCGGTACACCGGGATGTACATGACGAAGCCCGACTGCACGTTGCGGCCATTTTCCTGGATCAGCCGCACCTTGCCGGAGGCGGCCGCGGCGCCGCTGTCGCGCGCGCGCTCCATGGCGGCGCGGCGGGTCGGATCGCTCAGCATGTCGAAGCCGAGCGCGCGCAAATTCAGGCCGGTAAATGGTTCGATGTGGGTGATCGCCGAGTACAGGGGACGCGGGCCGGCCGGCTTGACGGCGTAGCCGGCAGCGCCATCGGCGCCGCTGGCGCGCACGCTGGCGACGTGGGCATCGAGCGCCGCCGCCGGCACCAGGCGCACCAGGGCCAGCCCCTGGATGCCGGGAAAGCGCTGCTGCAGGCCGATGGCGGCAACAAACAATTTGAAGTCTTCGTGCTTGACATCCATGCTACCAAGCAAAAAAGCCTGGGTATCGCGTTCGACCTGCTCGTAAGTGGCCATGCGCTGCTCGATCGAGCGTACCGTGCGGCGCCCCTGGAAGTCGAATTCGGCCTGGCGATTGCGCTCGACCTGCTGCTCGGCCACGCGCCACAGGCTCCAGGTCGCCGCCAGCGCCACCGCGAACACCACGACGGCAAGGCCCTCGGCCTGGCGCAGGCGCCAGCGGGCCGCCGGTGCGGCGCGCTGCGCTTGGGTGGAACGGGGCTGACCGGTGGCCGAAGGCGTGCTGGGAAACATGGGCGACGTTGCCGGCCGCGCCTGCGCGCCGCCATGTGAATTGAGTTGGCCATCTTATCAAAACGGCTGCCGCATGGCATCTTTTTAGCCATCCGCGCCAATCATCGAGCCAAATGACAGGGCGCCGGCACAGTCACGGGTGGTGAATGCGCCGGCGCCTCTGGCTGCAGCTGGTGGCCCTGGCCGGCCCGGGGCCGGATGGGATTTACGGTGTCATCACGATCTTGCGGCACTCGTCCTGCTTTTTGTCGAACATCTTGTAGCCATCGGCGGCATCGGCCAGCTTCATGCGATGCGAAATGATGGCGTTCGGATGCAACTTGCCCTCTTCGATCGCTTGCAGCAAGAACGGCATGTGCTGCTGGACGTGGGTCTGGCCGGTTTTGAAGCCGATGCCTTTTTCGAACACGTCGCCGAACAGGAAGCCGTGGATGAAACCGGCGTACACGCCCGGCACGCTGACGATGCCGCCGCGGCGCACGGCGGCGATACACTGGCGCAAGGCCTTGCCGCTGCTGCCCTCTAGCTTGAGGTCGGTCAGCACGGTTTCCAGCTTGCTGCCTTTCGCTTCGAAGCCGACGGCGTCGATCACGCCATCGACCCCGCGTCCGTCCATCGCCTGCAGGATGAAATCGGCGGCGTCGCCCTCATCGAAATTGAACGGCACCACGCCGTAGGTCTTGACTGCGAAATCGAGGCGGTACTGGTGATGATCGACCATGAAAATGCGTTCGATGCCCATCATGCGCGCCGATGCGGCGGCCATCAGGCCAACCGGTCCGGCGCCGAAAATGGCCAGGCTGCCGCCCTTTTGCACACC
>JAQGNM010000395.1 GCA_028291845.1 Massilia sp.
ACGGCAAACGCCACCGAGGCCAGCAGGACGGCGCGGTCGACCTTGAAGCAATCCATGGCACCGGCGCGGATCAGCGATTCGATGGTGCGTCGGTTGATCTGCTTGCGGTCGACCCGCAGGCAGAAATCGAACAGATCGGTAAATGCGCCGCCCTTGGTGCGCGCGGCGATAATTGCCTCGATGGCGCCCTGCCCCGAGCCTTTGACGGCGCCCAGGCCGTAGCGGATGTTGGTGACCCGTTTGCCCGTCACCGATGGCGCTTCGCCTTCCGGCGTAAAACGGTAGTCGGAGTGATTGATGTCCGGCGGCAGCAAGGTCAGGTTGCAGACATCGATGGCGTCTTCCACCAGGATCTTGATCTTATCGGTGTCGTCCATCGCCAGCGACAAGTTGGCGGCCATGAAGGCGGCCGTGTGGTGCGCTTTCAGGTAAGCCGTGTGGTACGACAGCAAGGCGTAGGCGGCGGCGTGCGATTTATTAAAACCGTAGCCGGCGAATTTTTCCATCAAGTCGAAGATCTCGTCGGCCTTGGCCGCCGTCAAACCATCCTTGGCCGCACCGGCGCGGAAGATTTCGCGGTGTTCGGCCATCTCCTCGGCCTTCTTTTTACCCATGGCCCGGCGCAGCATGTCGGCGCCGCCCAGCGAGTAGCCGCCGACGATCTGCGCCATCTGCATCACCTGCTCTTGATACACCATGATGCCGTAGGTTTCGGCAAGAATCACTTCGGTGCGCGGATCGGGATAGTCGAATTTTTCGCCGTGCTTGCGCTTGCAGAAATCGGGAATCAGGTCCATCGGTCCCGGACGGTACAGTGCGACCAGCGCGATGATGTCCTCGAAACGGTCGGGCCGGGCGTCTTTCAGCATGCCCTGCATGCCGCGCGACTCCAATTGAAAAATGGCGACGGTTTTCGCCTTGGTCAGCAGATCGTAGGAAGCGCGGTCGTTGAGCGGCAGTTTGGCCAGGTCGAAGTCGGCATGGGCCGGATCGAGCTGCTTGATGTAGCGCACCGCGCGGTCGAGAATCGTCAGGGTCGTCAGACCCAGGAAGTCGAATTTGACGAGGCCGACCGCTTCGACATCGTCCTTGTCGTACTGCGACACCACGCCGGAGTCGCCGCCCTGGGTGTACAGCGGGCAAAAATCGGTGAGTTTGCCGGGCGCGATCAAGACGCCACCGGCGTGCATGCCGATGTTACGGGCGATGCCTTCCACTTGCTGGGCCAGATCGAGCAGCTGTTTGACTTCGTCCTCGTTTTCCAGCCGCTCGGCCAGTTGCGGCTCTTCGGCGATGGCGTCGGCGATCGTCACCGGCTTGCCCGGCTTGAAGGGGATCAGCTTGGAGATGCCGTCGCAAAAGTTGTAGCCGAAATCGAGCACGCGGCCGACGTCGCGGATGGCGCCTTTTGCCGCCATGGTGCCGAAGGTGGCAATCTGCGACACCGCTTCCTTGCCGTGCAAATCCTTGACGTGCTGGATGACCCGGTCTCGCCCTTCCTGGCAAAAGTCGATATCGAAGTCGGGCATCGAGACGCGCTCGGGATTGAGAAAACGCTCGAACAGCAGGTTGTATTGCAGCGGGTCAAGATCGGTGATGAGCAGCGAATATGCCACCAGCGAGCCGGCGCCCGAACCGCGGCCCGGCCCCACCGGCACGCCGTTCTCCTTGGCCCACTTGATGAACTCGGCCACGATCAAGAAGTAACCAGGAAACTTCATGTTGCAGATGGTGTCGGTCTCGAATTTCAGACGCGCTTCGTAGCGGGGCCGCTCGGCTTCCCGCTTCGCTTCATCCGGGTACAGCTGGAGCAATCTCTGCTCGAGGCCGGCCTGCGACTCGGACACCAGAAACTGGTCGATGGTCATGCCGGGCGGCGTCGGAAAGTTCGGCAGCTGGGGCTTGCCGAGGGTCAGCACGACATTGCACCGCTTGGCGATTTCCACCGAGTTGGCCAGCGCGGCCGGCATGTCGGCAAACAAGGCCGCCATCTCCTCCTGCTTTTTAAACCGCATTTCCTCGTTAAACCGTTTAACACGCTTGCCGTTGGCCAGCATTTCGCCTTCGGCAATACAGGTGCGCGCTTCGTGGGCGATGAATTCGTTCTGTTCGAGGAACTGGATCGGGTGGGTCGCCACCACCGGTAAACCGAGGCGGGCGGCCAGCGCCACCGCGTTGCGCAAGCCCGCTTCCTGGTTGGCCTGGCCGGCGCGTTGCACTTCGATATAAAAATGATTGGGGAAGATGGCCGCCCAGCGCCTGGCGCAGCGCTCGGCCAGTTCCAGGTTGCCATTCTCGAGCGCCATGCCGATATCGCCGAATTGCGCGCCCGACAGCACGATCAAGCCGTCCGCCTGCGATTGTTCCGGGTGCAGGGTCGACACGCTGGTCGCCAGCGCCGCCAGCCATTCGGGACGGATTTCCGCCCTGCCCTTGTGCTGGTTGGTCAGCCACGCTTGCGACAGCAGTTCGCACAACTGCAGGTAACCGGTATGGTTTTTCGCCAGCAGCAGCAGGCGCGAGGGGCGGTCGCGGTTGTCGTCGTTGGTGATCCAGGCGTCGACGCCGATGATCGGCTTGATGCCCTTGCCGCGCGCGGCCTTGTAAAACTTGACCATGCCGAACAGATTGGCCAGGTCGGTGACCGCCAGCGCCGGCTGCTTGTCCTTGGCGGCGGCGGCGACGATATCGTCGATGCGCACCAGGCCGTCGACGATCGAGTACTCGGAATGCACCCGCAGGTGCACGAAAGCAGGCGCTGGGGGGATGGCGGGAGCGAGCGGAGACGATGCGTGTTCAAGAACTTCCATACTCATTGGCGGCAATCTGTGGTGCTGGTCGGGAAAGGTCTATTTTACTCCCTGGCCGCCGCATCGCGGCAGGGGCCGCCGTGGCTCGAACGCCACTGTAAGGAAATGTAATCGTGTCAACCGGCATGATTTTCCGCGCGTTAAGGAGAGGCAGCACTAACCGGAACACTTACAAAAACCTCAAAGGGACACACAATGAAAAACGTACTCGCCGCACTGCTCGTCACCCTGGCCGCTACCAGCGCTTTCGCCCAGACCGCCGCCACCACGACGGCCGTCAAAGCCGACACCAAGGCAGCCAAGACTGAAATGAAGGCCGACGCCAAGGTCGCCGCCGCTGAGACCAAGGCTGCCGGCGTCGAAGCGAAAGCCGATGCCAAGGCAGCGACGGCCGACGTAAAAGCCGATGCCAAGGTCGCCAAGGCAAAAACCAAGGCCAAGGCAAAGAAAGCCAAGGCAGCCGCCAAAGCCGAAACCAAGGAAGTGACGGCCGCCGCGACGCCAGCGAAGTAATTGCGCGCCGTCTGCCCCATTTGAGGGCAAAGCGTGGCAAACAGGGGCAAGATCGCTGATCTTGCCTTTTTTTCGTCTGTATGGGCCACAGCGGCGCGGTTTATAATGCTGCCTGTTTCGCCATCCACCGCCACCCATCATGCAAGCCAGCACCGACAACTTCGTCAACATCGCCGCCTACAAATTCATCACCTTCGACGACACCGAAGCGATGCGCCCGCTGTACCAGGAGATTTGCCTGCGGCTGGGTTTGAAGGGCACGATTTTGCTGACGC
>JAQGNM010000419.1 GCA_028291845.1 Massilia sp.
TGAACGCATCAACGCCCTCTCCGCCCTGCTCAACGACCTGACCGGTCGCGAAGCCGAACTTCGGAGGTATCTTTGACTTCGATAAAAAGTCAGAGAAACTAGAGCAGGTCAACGAAGAGCTGGAAGATCCCACCGTCTGGAACGATCCAAAACGGGCGCAGGATCTCGGCAAAGAGAAAAAAGCGCTCGAGGGCGTGGTCGATACGCTCATCAAGGCCGACGCCGACCTGAAGGACGCCAACGACCTGTTCGCCATGGCGCGCGAGGAAGGCGACGACGACACCCTGGAAGCGGTCAGCGGCGACGTCGAAGCGATCCAGAAGGTCATCGAGGGCATGGAGTTCCGCCGCATGTTCAGCGGCCAGCTCGACGCGAATAACTGCTTCATCGACATCCAGGCCGGCGCCGGCGGCACCGAAGCCCAGGACTGGGCCTCGATGCTGCTGCGCCAGTACCTGCGCTATTGCGAGCGCAAGGGTTTCAAGGTCGAGATCCTCGAACAATCCGACGGTGAGGTCGCCGGCATCAAGACCGCCACCCTGAAGGTCGAGGGCGAATACGCCTACGGCCATCTGCGCACCGAAACGGGCGTTCATCGCCTGGTGCGAAAATCGCCGTTCGACTCGGCCAACGGCCGCCATACCTCGTTTACCAGCCTGTTCGTGTATCCGGAAGTGGATGATTCGATCGAGATCGACGTCAACCCGGCCGACATCCGCGTCGACACCTACCGCGCCTCGGGCGCCGGCGGACAGCACATCAACAAGACCGATTCGGCGGTGCGCATGACGCACGCCCCGACCGGCATCGTGGTGCAGTGCCAGAACGACCGCAGCCAGCACCGCAACCGCGCCGAGGCGATGGAAATGCTCAAGGCCAAGCTGTACGAGCACGAACTGCGCAAGCGCATGAGCGAACAGCAAAAGCTGGAAGACTCCAAGACCGACGTCGGCTGGGGCCACCAGATCCGCTCGTATGTGCTGGACCAGTCGCGCATCAAGGATTTGCGCACCAACTTCGAGACAGGCAACACCAAGGGCGTGCTCGATGGCGACCTCGATGATTTCATCTCGGCCTCGCTGAAGCAAGGCGTGTAACGATGGCCAATGTAAAAGCGCGCGCCTTCATCTTCGACATGGACGGCACCATCGTCGACAACATGGCCTACCACACCCGCTCGTGGATCACCTTCTTCGAGCAACGCGGCATGGCCATCGATGCCGAGGAGTTCTTCCGCACCACCGCCGGCCGCCAGGGCAAGGAAATCATCCGCGCCCACCTGGGCCAGCACCTCGAAGACGACGCCGTCAAGACGCTCAACCTGGAAAAGGAAGGTGTCTATCGGGAGCTGTACGGCCCGCACCGCAAAACTGTCGGCGGCTTCGATGAGCTCATCGCTGCCGCACAAGCGGCCGGCATCAAGCTGGCGGTGGCGACCTCCGCCCCGGTCGGCAATATCGAATTCACCCTGGACGGCCTGGACCTGCGCCGCCATTTCGACGCCGTAGTCGGCGCCGCCGATGTCGCCCGCGGCAAACCGCATCCGGACGGCTTCCTGCTGGCCGCCGAAAGGCTGGGCGTGGCGCCGGCCGACTGCATCGTTTTCGAAGACGCCCCGCTGGGCGTGGAAGCGGCGCGCAACGCCGGCATGCGCTGCGTGGTCTTGACCACCACCCTGCCCGCCGCCGCGTTTGCGGATTTTGAAAACGTCATTGCCATCGCCGCCGATTTTGCGTCCCTCGATATCGACGCACTCCTTAACTGAACAAATAAAAATCATGACCACCGAAATCCAGGACCAGGCCGCACAACCAGCCGACGAAAACAAGATCATCGCCGAACGCCGCGCCAAGCTCGCCGCGATCCGCGCCAAGGGCATCGCCTTCCCCAACGACTTCCGCCCGCAGCACCAGGCCGCGGCCCTGGCCGAACAATACGGCGGCAAAACCCGCGAAGAGCTCGAAGCCAATCCGGTGGCCGTCGTCGTCGCCGGCCGCATGATGCTCAAACGCGAAGCGGGCAAGAAGGCCGCCTTCGCCACCCTGCAGGATTCGTCCGGTGCGCGCGCGGACGGCCGCATCCAGATCTACGCCACGCTCGATAACACCGGCGCTGAAGCGATGGAGGCGCTGCACCACTACGACCTGGGCGACATCCTCGGCGTCGAAGGCACCCTTTTCAAAACCAAAACCGACGAGCTGACCATCAAGGTCACCACGCTGCGCCTGATCACCAAGTCCTTGCGTCCGCTGCCCGACAAATTCCACGGCCTGTCGGACCAGGAGACCAAGTACCGCCAGCGTTACGTCGACATGATCATGAGCGAGGAGACCCGCCGCACCTTCAAGGCGCGCACCGCCGCCATGTCGTCGATCCGCCGCTTCATGGAAAAGAACGACTTCATGGAAGTCGAAACGCCGATGCTGCACACGATTCCCGGCGGCGCCGCTGCGAAACCGTTCATTACCCACCACAACGCGCTCGACATGGAGATGTTCCTGCGTATCGCGCCGGAGCTGTATCTGAAACGCCTGGTGGTCGGCGGTTTCGACCGCGTGTTCGAAGTGAACCGCAATTTCAGGAACGAAGGCGTGTCGCCGCGCCACAATCCTGAATTCACGATGATGGAGTTCTACGCCGCCTATACCGACTACCAGTGGATCATGAACTTCACGGAAGCCGTCATTCGCCAGGCAGCCATCGACGCCCACGGCACCGCCGAACTGACCTACGGCGGCCGCGCGCTCGACCTGTCGAAACCGTTCCACCGCATGACCATCGTCGAAGCGATCAACAAGTACGCGCCCCACTACACCCCGGAGCAGCTGCACGACATGGACTTCCTGAAGGCCGAACTGCTCAAATTCGGCGTCAAGCCGTTTTCCACCTCGGGCCTGGGCGCGCTGCAGTTGTCGCTGTTCGAAGAGACCGCCGAAGCGCAGCTGTGGGAGCCGACCTTCATCATCGACTACCCCGCCGAAGTGTCGCCGCTGGCGCGCGCCTCCGACACCCACGAGGGCATCACCGAGCGTTTTGAGCTGTTCATCGTCGGCCGCGAAATCGCCAACGGTTTTTCGGAGCTGAACGACGCCGAAGACCAGTCGGCGCGCTTCCTGGCGCAGGTGGCGGCCAAGGACGCCGGCGACGAGGAAGCCATGTTCTACGACGCCGACTACATCCGCGCGCTGGAATACGGCATGCCGCCGGCCGGTGGCTGCGGCATCGGTATTGACCGTTTGATGATGCTGATTACCGATTCGCCGAATATTCGGGATGTGATTTTGTTTCCGCATCTGCGGCGCGAAGAGTAGGGGGACTGGCGCCGCAGGTGCCTGTCCCATTCTCCCATCAGAGGCAAAATTTGCTTCGGATCGACCATGGGACAGGCACCTTCGGTCCGAACGCGGCCCGGCCAGTCCCCCTTAAGCTTACTTAATCACCCTATAACACGGCACATACGCCTTCCCCGGCAGCTTCATCCGGCTCTGCTCGACGAACGACGACAACAAATCGTCCATCGGCCCCATGATCTCGGCATCGCCGTGGATCTCGAAGTGCCCGTATTTTTCGATCGCGCGGATCCCCTCGTCTTTCACATTGCCCGCCACCACGCCGGAAAACGCCCTGCGCAGATTCGCCGCCAGCAAATGGGTCGCCTGGTTTTTATGCAGCGACAGCGAGCGC
>JAQGNM010000427.1 GCA_028291845.1 Massilia sp.
CGCGCGACCGCAGCGGCGCCACCATCGATTTTATCGCGGGACGCGGCGCGCTCAAGGCCAGCGCATTGCATACCCACCTGCTGCCAAAGCTGCAGCCCGACGTGATGCTGGTGACCGACGCCAATGCCGCTTATCGAGCCTTTTCACGGCAAGCGGGGATCGATCACCAAGCTGTCAATCTACGCCAGGGCGTACGCAAGCGCATGCACGGCCAGCTTGCCATTCACGTGCAAAACGTGAATGCCTATCACGGCCGCTTTAAAAGCTGGCTGCGCCATTTCAATGGCGTTGCCACACGTTATCTCGACAATTATCTGGGTTGGCGCTGGGCGATCGATATGGGGCGCATCGCCAGCGCCGAGGGCTTCCTGCGAGCGGCGCTGTGCGGTTTTCAACGGCCGAGGTCGTTAGCGATCAACACTTAGCGGTGAAAGCGCCTTTTTTTGCCCGCGCCGAGCGCGGCGAATGCCGTGTCGGCTTTCGTGTAGGATGCTGTTTTTAGCCCATCCGTTTCAGTTCGACTGACCTATTTCTATGCTTGAAGCTGCACCGCTGACCGGCCCGGCCGGCACCCATGACTGGTCGCGCAGCGCCATCGGCGCCCCCGAGGCCTGGCCGCACCCCTTGCGACTGACGGTGGACATCATGTTCAATACGCCGCTGCCGATGCTGCTGTGCTGGGGGCAGCAGCGCGCCGTGCTGTTCAACCAGGCCTATGCCGATCTTGCCGGGTCCGGTCATGCGCCGGCGCCGGGCGGCGCCGTGCCGGCCTTGCTGCCGGCGCCGCTGGCGGCCGCCCGCGACAGTTTCGAGCGGGCCTTCGCCGGCACCGCCGCGCACGAACAGCGCCGTCCGCTGCGTTTTTCCGTCAGCGGCGCGCCGCACGAGGCCGACCTGCACTTCACCCCGGTGCGCATGGACGACGGCCATACCGGCGGCGTGCTGTGCGCGGTGGCGCCGCCGACCGACGCGCTCAAAGCCGCCGACCCGGCTGCCGCCGGCGCCGCGCTGCGCATCCTGGTGGTCGAAGACAATCTCGATTCGCAATTTCTGGTGTGCGAGATGCTCAGCGCATTCGGCCACGACAACGCCGGCGTCGCCCACGCCGAAGGCGCCCTCGAGATGCTCGCCCAGGGCACCTTCAACGTGCTGTTCACCGATGTCAGCCTGCCCGGCATGTCCGGCGTCGAGCTGGCGCGCCGCGCCCGCGTCCAGTATCCGGCGCTGCGGGTGATCTTCGCTTCCGGCTATGGCGACGCGCTGCTGCGGCAGATCGAATTTCCTTACTTGTCGCTGCAAAAGCCGTATGAAATCGAGCAATTGCAAAAGGCCCTGGCCGAGGTTGCGGCTACGGTGTGAATACGCCGGGCTAGACTGCGCTAAAATCGGTATACCGATATTGCCCCGCAGTTTGGGCCGCAGCCACTTTTAGAATCGCGACGTTCCCATGACCATCCCCGACCTGGCTCCGTACGTCAGCGCACTACCCTACCCGGCCGAAGGCGTGCCATGAACAAGCCGGAAAACGCCGCCCTGCCAGCGGGCCCGGCGGCGCCTGATTCAAATGGCGCCGGCGCGGTCGACTTCGAAGCCATGCTCGAACACCTCGGCGACGGCGTCTGCGCCGTCGACAGCCAGTGGCAGGTGCGCTGGCGCAACCGCGCCGCCGCCGCCATCGTCGGCGATACCGGCAGCTTGCTGTGGCACACAACCGGACTGCACAACGAGCAGGCCGCCCTTGTCCAGCAAATGCGCCACACCGGGACCTGCTGCGAGTTTCATCATCCGCAACTGGAGCGCTGGTTCGAATTGCACGCCGCACCGCACGGTGACGGCATGATCTGCCGTTTTCAGGACATCACCGCCCGCAAGGCCGAAGAGCAAACCCTGCTCGACGCCAGCACCCGCCTGCAAGTGGCGCTGGCGGCCGGGCGGCTGGGAGACTGGCGCTGGGACGCTTCGTTGCGCGAGCTCACCCTGGGAGCGCGCGCCGCCGAACTGTTCGGCCTGGAGGCGGAGACGCCGCTGCCGTGGGAACGCTTGCAGGAACGCCTGTACCGCGACGACCGGGCGATGGTCGACGCCGAGTTCCGCCGCGCCTATTTTAAGGGCGAAGACCTCAACATCGAATGCCGCATCGCCGTGCCGGGGCGCGAACTGCGCTGGATCTCGGTGGTCGGCCGCGCCGACCTGGCCGATCCGGCCCACGATAACGGCACTGCGCAAGGCGAACGGCGCGTGCTGGGCATGACCGGCGTGGCGCAGGACATCAGTACCCGTAAAAGTGCCGAAGACACCTTGCGCCAGAGCGAGGAAGTGTTGCGCGCGCTGGCCAATTCGGTGTCGCAACTGGCCTGGATGGCGCAGGCCGATGGCGACATCGTCTGGTTCAACCAGCGCTGGTACGAGTACACCGGCAGCGCGCTCGAGCGCATGTCCGGCTGGGGCTGGCAATCGGTGGTCGACCCCGACGTGTTGCCGCTGGTGCTGCAACGCTGGCACGAATCGATCCGCACCGGCGAGCCGTTCGACATGGAATACCCGATCCGCGGCGCCGACGGCCAGTACCGCTGGTTCCTGACGCGCGTCAACCCGGTGCGCGACCGCCTCGGCCACGTGGTGCGCTGGTTCGGCACCAACACCGACGTCGACCAGGTCAAGCGGGTGCAGCAGGCGCTGCGCGAGGAATCGAACGTGCTCGAGCTGCTCAACAGCACCGGCAGCGCGCTGGCGCGCCAGCGCGATCTGCGCTCGCTGCTGCAAACCGTCACCGACGCCGCCACCGGCATCAGCGGCGCCCGCTGCGGCGCCTTCTTCTATAACGGCCGCGACGGCGCCGGCGTGCCATTTACCGTGACCACCCGCGCCGGCGCCGCCTGCGACGAATTGGCCCGCATCTTCCCGCCGCCGCCCGGCCCGGGCGCGCGCGACGCCGTGATGCGCTCGAACGATACCGCGCAGGATCCCCGCTTCGACAGCGCCGGCGGCGCCCACCCGGCCTTCACCATGCGCAGCTATCTGGCGGTGCCGGTGGTGTCGCGCTCGGGTGAAATGGTGGGACGGCTGGTGTTCGGCCACCCCGAAACCGGGATTTTCTCGGAACGCAGCGAACGCATCGTCGGCGGCATCGCCGCCCAGGCGGCAGTGGCGATCGACAATACCCGCCTATACGAAGCGGCCCAGCGCGCCGCCGAGGAACGCAAGGAATTGCTCGAGAGCGAACGCATGGCGCGCGCCGAGGCCGAACGCACCAGCAACATGAAAGACGAGTTTCTCGCCACCTTGTCGCACGAGCTGCGCACCCCGCTGTCGGCCATTCTCGGCTGGGCGCAGGTGTTGCGACGCGGCACGCGCGGTCCCGACGACCTGCAGCGCGGCCTGCAAACCATCGAGCGCAACGCCAGAGCCCAGGCCCAGCTGATCGAAGATCTGCTGGATATGAGCCGCATCACCTCCGGCAAGGTGATGCTCGACATCCAGACGGTGGCGCCATCGGTGTTCATCGACGCCGCCATCGAAACCTTGCGCCCGGCCGCCGAGGCAAAAAACATCCGCCTTGAAAAAGACTACGACAGCGGCACCGGCATGATCGCCGGCGACCCGGCCAGGCTGCAGCAGGTAATCTGGAATTTGCTGTCGAACGCTATCAAGTTCACCCCGCGCGATGGCCTGGTGCAGGTGCTGGTGCGGCCGAATGGCGAAAACGTCGAGATCGCCGTGCGCGATAGCGGCGCCGGCATCGCCGCCGAATTTCTCACGCACGTGTTCGAACGCTTCCGCCAGGGCGATTCTTCGACCACCCGCCAGCACGGCGGCCTCGGATTGGGACTGTCGATCGTCAAGCACCTCATCGAGCAACACGGCGGCACGGTGGCGGTGGCCAGCGAAGGCGAGCAGAAAGGCGCCTGCTTTACGGTGGAGTTGCCGGCCGCCACGCCGCAAGCGATCGCCGCCCGCCCCGACCGCGCCCGTTACAGCCCGCCCTCCCCGCTCACGCCCGATATCGTCCTGCGCGACCTGTCCGGCATGACCGTGCTGGTGGTCGACGACGAGCCCGATGCGCGCGACCTGATCAAGCGCATCCTATCCGATTGCAACGCGGTGGTGCATACGGCGGCCAATGCCAGCGCCGCCCTTGAAGCGCTGCGCTCGTCGCCGCCCGACCTGCTAATCAGCGACCTCGGCATGCCCGGCATGGACGGTTTTGCCCTGCTGGCGGCGGTGCGCGCCCTGCCGGCGGCGGAGGGCGGCACGGTGCCGGCGGTGGCGCTGACGGCATTTGCCCGCTCGGAGGACCGGCTGCGCGCGCTGGAGGCGGGTTTCTCATCGCATATTTCCAAGCCAGTGGAACCGAGCCAGCTGATTGCCACGGCTGCCAATATGAAGAGCTTGACTGCTTGACCGATGGCGACACTGCGCTCAAACTGTTCCTACCCGAATACGAGTCACTGTCCTACAAGAAATATATTCGAGTTTGGTACACTATCTCTATTAAGCTGGAGCGATGCCCGACGTTACATGAAAATGACGTACGGCACCATTCCCGATAGCGCAGTACTCCCGCCCATTACGCCGGGCCAAGAAGCGCATTGACCGAGACCCCGCATGCCGAGCCGAGAAGACATTTTAAACGCAAAAATTCTGGTGGTGGACGACTCCCCTGACAATATCGAACTGATGGAAGAGATATTGCGGGCCGAGGGGTACACCAGCGTCAGCTCGACCATGCTGCCGGAACAGGTCTGCCCCTTGCATCGCCAACACAATTACGACCTGATCCTGCTTGACCTGCAAAGGCCCGGTCTGAACGGTTTCCAGGTCATGAAGGGTTTGAAGGAAATCGAGCACGGCGGCTACCTGCCGGTGCTGGCCCTGACGGCCCAGCCCAGTTTCAAGATCGCCGCGCTGGAAGCGGGCGCGCGCGACTTCATCAGCAAGCCCTTCGATCTGCTGGAAGTGCACAAGCGCATCCACAATATGCTCGAAGTGCGCCTGCTGTACCGCGAGCTGGCCCAGTACAGCCGCGCTCAGCAGGAATTGGCGCTGCACGACGCGCTGACCGGGTTGCCCAATCGCCGTCTGCTGGAAGACCGCATCGCCACCACCTTACAACATGCCAACCGCAATCACCACAAGGCGGCCATCATGTACATCGACCTGGACGGTTTCAAGGCGATCAACGACACCTACGGCCATGCTTACGGCGACGAAGTCCTGAAAACCATCGCCAAGCGCCTGCTCGACTGCTCGCGCAAGGAAGACACCGTGGCCCGCCTTGGCGGCGATGAATTCATGGTGGTGCTGAGCGAAGTCAATGGCTTGATCGATGCCCAGGGTCCCGCCGCCAAGATCGTCGAAGCGGTGTCCGAGCCGATCTTCATCAACGACCTCACGCTGGGCCTCTCGACCAGCATCGGCATCAGCATCTACCCGGACGACGCCGAAACGGTCGATTCCCTGATCAGCATCGCCGACTACGCCCTCTACGAAGCCAAGCGTGGCGGCAAGAACCGTTTTTGCGCCACGTCCTCGCAGCCGGTCGGTCCCAGCGCCGGCAAGGCGGCCGTCAGCCTGAAGGAACCGGTGCGTAACTGAGCACTGGCCGCTCGCGCGACTGCCGCGACGTAAAAAAGCCAGCCGACGCTTTATGCCACTCACTTGCCAGCCGGTGGAAGCCATCGGCCAGCCTGTTTCGCACCGGGCGTCACCAGAGTTTCCTGGAGTTTTACATTAAGACTGACTTGCAAGCGTCTTGCCTTCGACCAGTTGCGGCTGGCACTTGCACGAACATCGATGGCCGGAGCCTTTCCATACGGCCTGAAGGGGAATTTTGAGCTCGACAGCGAGGGTATCGACACTTGCTTTGCCATCATTAATGGGTTGATTCAGCGAAAATCCATTGGCATCCCGGGTTAATCGGGTCCGTATATAATCCGCGGCGCCGATAGCGTGGCCGTTCGAGCGCCTCGCAAGCTGTCGGAGCATCGACGACGATCGTCGCTGGAATCGTCAAACAGCCAGATCCCAGTTTCCAATGA
This sequence comes from Massilia sp., assembly GCA_028291845.1. Classification (GTDB taxonomy): domain Bacteria; phylum Pseudomonadota; class Gammaproteobacteria; order Burkholderiales; family Burkholderiaceae_D; genus JAFCUW01. The sequence goes on from JAQGNM010000427.1 coordinate 6,039, forward strand.
AAAATGCCAGTCAGCTTCACTGACTGGCATCTCGCTGACGCTGTCTTTTTTACTTGTAACTGGCGGCTTATTTTGCCTTGGCGGTGTTTGCCTTGACCTGCGCCGCATGCTGGTGGTCGCGCGCGGCGTCGACTTTTTCCGGCGCCACTTCGATGCGGGTGATGCCGGCATCGACCGAAATCGGGTCGCTGGCCGGGAAGGTCATTTCGACGGCCTCGTCGAGCAGGGTTTCCTTGGCCTGCTGTTCCGGCGTGTCGGCTTCAACTTCGGCAAGGGTCTGGATGGCGCAGGCCCACTTGAAGAAATTCAGGTTGGCCAGTTCGGCAATGGTGTTGACGCCGAAGGCCTGGCTCAGTGCACGGGCGTCGGACGGGCTGACGCCGCGCAAGGCGCTGATCGGCGCTTCGGCCAGTTCGCGAAAGGTTTTGCTGTGAAACGATTGGTCGACGATAGCTTGGATATTCATACTGTGTCCTTGTCAAGGTTGCGGACCGGTTGCTCCTCTCGGGGAGAACAGGACATGGATGCACTATCCCACACTGTCAAAAATTGCACTGTGCGTCAGCGTACAGTGCAAACGGTTAGGGCAAATCGCCGGCCGCCTGGGGTATGATTGTCAAACGCATTTAAGCAGGCTCAGCAATTGCAGATGCCCAGAAAAGCGCTGATTCGTGCGTACCAGCAACAAAGTTTCTGCTATCCTCTGTGTCGCCAGATAACGACTCAGATAGCCAATTCCCAGCGCAGGAAAACGTGCCACATAACGATAAACCAAAAATCCTGGTCGTCAACGACGATCCGGGCAGCTTGCTGGCACTGACGAGCCTGTTGGACCAATGGGCCGATGAAAGCCACTACAGCGTGCTGTCGGCCCGTTCCGGCCAGGAAGCGCTACGCCAGGTGCTGCTGCACGACTTCGCCGTGATCCTGCTGGACGTCAACATGCCCGGCATGGATGGCTTTGAAACAGCCGAGGCGATCCACCAGCGCGCCCGTTCGGCCGATATCCCGATCATTTTCGTCACCGCCTTCCTGGCCGACGAAATCGACCGCCTGAAAGCCTATCAGCGCGGCGCCGCCGATTTCCTGTTCACGCCGGTCATTCCGCAAATCCTGCACGCCAAGGTGTCGGTGTTCGTCGCCCTGGCGATGCGCAACGAGGAACTCAAGCGCCAGACCCACGCGCTCAGTCAGCAGACGCTGGAGTTGACCGCGACCAACGCGCGCCTGACCCAGGAAATGGAGGAGCGCCGCGAAGCCGAGCGGAAAAGCCATGCCAAGGATGAATTTCTGGCCATGCTGGGCCACGAGCTGCGCAATCCCCTGTCGGCGATCAGCAGCGCGGCGTCGCTGATCGGCTTGCCCGGCGCGGGCCAGGAATCGGTCGGCCGCGCCAAGCAGATCATCCAGCGCCAGAGCCAGCACCTGTCGCGCATCGTCGACGACTTGCTCGACCTGTCGCGCGCGATGTCCGGCAAAATTCTGCTGGCGCGCCAGCCGCTCGACATCGCCGCCCTGGTCGGCGCCTGCCTCGACACCTTCCGCGCCACCGGCCGCACCAGCCAGTACACCTTGGGCGTACACATGGCGCCGGGCTGGGTCAACGGCGACCCGACCCGCCTCGAGCAGATCGCCACCAACCTGATCGACAACGCCCTGAAATACACCCCCAGCGGCGGCGCCATCGACATCCATGTCGAAGCCGACGACGCGGCCGGACAGATAGTCATGCGCGTGGCCGACAGCGGCTGCGGCATCGCCGCCGATTTGCTGCCGCACGTGTTCGACGTCTTCGTGCAGGGCTCGATCACGCTCGACCGCGCGCAAGGCGGCCTGGGCATCGGCCTGGCGCTGGTGCGCCGCCTAGTGGAGCTGCACGGCGGCACGGTCGGCGCGGTCAGCGAAGGCACCGGCCACGGCAGCGTGTTTGAAATCCGCCTGCCGCAGGCGGAGCCGGTCAGCGCCACCCCGGCGCCGGAAGTGCACAGCGTCGACGCAGTGGCCTCGACGGTGCTGCTGATCGAGGACAACGACGACGGCCGCGAGATGATGGCGACCATGCTCGATGCCTACGGTTACGCCGTGCTGCAGGCCGCCGACGGCCTGCAAGGGGTGCAGATGGCGCTCGAGAAACGGCCGGACGTGGCGCTGGTCGATATCGGCCTGCCCGGCATCGACGGCTACGAAGTGGCGCGAAGGCTGCGCGCCGATGCGGCCACCCGCCACCTGAAACTGATCGCCCTGACCGGCTACGGCCTGGCCGACGACCAGCGGCGCGTGCTGGAAGCGGGTTTCGACATGCACTTGGTCAAGCCGGTCGACATCGACCTGCTGCTCGAGGCCCTCGGCAGTTCGGCGCAGAGCGATACGGCGCTGTCGGCGCTGGAGAAAAGTTAAAAATAGCGGTCCGGGCGGCTATTTAGCAGGGGGACTGGCACCGAAAGGTGCCTGTCCCATTGTGTGCGGGCCGGCTCAAGTGAACACCATACCGGCAGCGCACCTTTTGACTATTACAGCGCAGCCATTAACTCTTCCTTGCGCGCCAGCAGTTCTTCGCCCAGCGCCACCAGGTCCAGCTTGGTCTTGCGGCATTTCGGGAACATCTCGTCTTCTTCCTCGGTGGCGTGATGGTCGATCTGCTCGCCCAGCACCTTGACCTTGGCGTCGTACAGGTCGTCCTCCGGGTCCATCGCTTCGATCTGGGCGATCAACTCCTTGGCGCCGGCGTGCTCGACCTCGGCTTCGTCGAGCAGGTCCTGGAACTCCTTGCCCTGGGTACGCAAGGCCGGATAGAAGATTTCCTCTTCGATCTGGGCGTGCACGGTCAGCGCATTGCACACCTCAACCGCCAGCTTTTTCTTGCTGGCATAGGCGCGGTCGCCCAGTTCTTCATACTTGTTGAAAATCGCGCGCGCCTCGTTATGGTCCGCGGTCAGCAGAGCGAGAGCGTCTTTTGGCTTGTTCATGGTGTGTCCCGTTGGCTTGTCAATGGTGAGAATGCTGGTAAACAATGAGTGTAAAACCCTGTGGCAAAGTTGCCATTTTCAAATGATCCGCCGAAATGCCCTACTCGACTGTGCGCTAGCTAACCCCGGCGTCCGCGCGCCGTCCGCAAGCGCTCTGTTGTATGATCCGGGAAACATTTTCAAGGCCCGACGATGAGCGTACCTGTCCACCCCTCTGCCGATTCGCCCAAGGACCCGCCATCGGAGCGGTCGGCGGCAGCGCACGCGGGCGGCGCTGAGCCACAGCAGGCGCTGGCGCAGGACTTGCGCGAGCTGCTCGGCCATATGACCGACAGTTGGGACGACCAGCGCCGCCTGCTGGCGCGCCAGCTGCACGACAGCCT
>JAQGNM010000524.1 GCA_028291845.1 Massilia sp.
CGCGCCGGCGCGCCGCCTGCCCGGGCGGCGCCGCGCACCGGCGAGCGTGCAGTCCCGGCTACCCGCTAGACGTACCCGGGCCGGCGTGAGCAAGTTTGTAACAAAATGTGTTCCAAGCAACCTTGTGTGCGTTGCCGAACAGACCATCCTGACGATCGCGACTATTCTGTGACTCATCGGCGGTGGGCGCAGCGACTTCAGGCGCCCTCCTACCGCAAAAAAATGCTTCACCACTAAGGATACATAATGAAAAACACAAAATTTGCCGCCACCCTGATCGCTGCCCTGATGATGACCACCGTGGTCGGTTGCGCCTCGACTTCGAGCGACAAGCACGAGACCCCGGGCCAATACATCGACGACGCTGCCGTGACCACCGGCGTCAAGGCTGCCATTGTCAAGGAGCCATCCTTGAAAGTTTCCGAGATCAACGTCGAGACCTACAAAGGCGTTGTCCAGTTGAGCGGCTTTGTCAGCTCCGCTGAAAACATCGCAACCGCAACGACGGTAGCGCGTTCCGTGAACGGCGTGAAATCGGTCAAAAACGACCTGCGCCTGAAGTAATCAGTCCGCTTCAAACAAAAAACTTTTTCACCCCTACAGGAGATATTTCATGCAAACCTTCAAACAAATCGCCGTTAGCGCTTCCCTGATCGTCGCCACCATCGCCATGACCGGTTGCGCCGGCATGTCGAACCAGGACAAAAACACCGCAGTCGGCGCTGGCGTCGGCGCTGTTGCCGGTAGCGTCCTGACCGGCGGCAGCCCGGTTGGCGCAATTGGCGGCGCGGCCGTTGGCGGTGTGATCGGTAATCAAGTAAAAACCACGAAATAAATCAAACAAAAGTAAAAACCTACTTTTGTTTGGGTTAGTCAGATCCTCGGCGTTGCCGAGGATTTTTTTTGAGACAAACAAAAGTTAAATTCTACTTTTGTTTGGCTGGTTTTTAGTCAGATAAAAAGCCCTCGGCCGAGCCGAGGTTTTTTCAGTTTACGCAAACCTGATTCAGATCGACGGCGCCTCGGGGAGATATTTCGTGATTTGATGAGGAGAGCTGAGATGGATAAAATCGTCTGCTGCGCCGAACGATTTTTAAAAACGAAGAATCGATTCAGATCATATGCCGCGATGGCAACGACCGCGCGGAGCGCAACGTTTTAAATCATCGCCGACCATGACACCTCTTCCCCGAGGCGAAATTCGATCTGAATCGGGTTTGCGTAAACTGAAAAAGCCTCGGGTTTCCCGAGGCTTTTTTATCCGTTCAACTCAAACAAAATTGGAGTTTCAATTTTGTTTGACACCCACTCTGGCGCAGCCAGACACTTCAAACCAAACAAAAGTAGGGGTGTACTTTTGTTTGCCATCAAACGAATTCGGTCGAGCGCGCGGCTTCGCCGGCCTCTTTGACGATCTCGTAGCATTTGCAGGAGGCGGCGACCAGGCCGTCGACGTCGAGGATCTCGATGTTGCCGCGGCTGTAGATGATCAAGCCTTGCTGCTGGAGGGCGCTGGCGGCCTTGGTGACGCCGACGCGGCGCACGCCCAGGGCGTGGGCGAGGAATTCGTGGGTGAGGTGGAATTTGTCCGATTGCAGGCGGTCGCGCGTGACCAGCAGGGAGCGCGCCAGGCGGGCTTCGAGGACGTGGAAGCGGCTGCACACGGCGATCTGGATCGCTTGCGCCAGCAGAGTGTCGGTGTAGCGGTAGAGCACGCGCTGCAGGGCGGGATTGTGGGCGAATTCGGCGCGGAAGCGGGCGCTGTCCATGCGGCTGGCGGCGCCGGCGCGCTGCACCACGGCGCGCACCTGGGCTGTCTCGTGGCCGAGCGCGACGGTGGCGCCGAGCATGCCTTCGCGGCCGACCAGGCCGACTTCGAGCGTCATGCGGCCCTCGGCGACGCCGAGCAGGGAGATCAGACTATCGTGCGGAAAATAGATGGCACGGATCGGGTCGCCCGGCTCGAACAACACCTCGCCCACCTGGACCTGCACCAGTTCGAGCATGGGGGACAAGCGTTCGAGGTCGGCCGGCGGCAGGGCGGCCAGCAGCTGATTGGTCGTTTGCGGCGCCGGTGTCAGGGCAGCTGCAACACCCATCGGCCCAACTTGGCCAGGTTGCGTAGGTTGATGCATGAGTCTCGTCGGTTTTCCAGCAGTGGGGGAACCATTTGTTAAATGGATCATTTACATTTACAAACAATTTAAAACAGCTTACGGCCTCGATTAGTGAAAGTATGTACGGTGACGCACGGAGCAGCGCCTTGTTACGCGAGAGAATGATTTTCACGGCAGACCGCAGGGCGGTCGTCAAACCAACAACCAAAAGGAATCGATATGGAAACCCCTCTGACCCACGCCAGCGCCAACGGCACACCGCAACGCCCGACCCAGCATCCGCTGATGATCTTGGCGGCAATTGCCGTGGTGCTATTCTGTGCCGTCGGCATCGCCGCCATCATGGGCTGGATCCCCAGCTCGATCGGCGCCGGCGCCACCTCCCCAGTCGCCAGCGCGCCGCGCGGCGACCTGACTGAAGCGGACCGTGCTGTGCTGGCGGCCAAGATGGGCGCCACCCCGGCCGCCCCCGCACCGGTGATGCTGGCGTCTAATCTGGCCCCTGCCCCGGCCCCCGCTCCCTCGCCGGCACCGTCGAACTACGTCGAACCACAGCCGGCACCTGTAATGCGCGAAGCGGCCTACCGTCCGGTCCAGGTGGCGGCTGCCGCGCCGGCGAAAAATTGGTGCAACCATTGCGGCAATGTCGAGTCGGTACGTGAAATCACCACCCGCGCCCAGGGTAGCGGCGTCGGCGCCGCCGGCGGCGCCATCCTCGGCGGTCTGCTGGGTAACCAGGTCGGCGGCGGTCACGGCCGTCAACTGGCCACCGTCGCCGGCGCAGTCGGTGGCGCGGTGGTCGGCAACCAGGTCGAAGGCAATATGAAAGCCAACCACAGCTATGAAATCCGCGTGCGCATGGACGACGGCGGCGTGCGCACCTTTCACCAGCAAAACGCCCCGGGCTGGCGTGCCGGCAACCGCGTAAAAGTGGTCAACGGTTCGCTGCGCTCGGTGCGCTAAAGCGCGGCGAACAGCGGCCGGCGCGGTCTGCCCCGGCCGCGAGCGCGACAAGCTCGACAAGCCACATGGCCCGCCATGTGGCTTTTTCTTTGTCCGTTCCAGTCGGCTTGAAAGTGGCGATTTCAACAATAAAACAACAAAGTAAATTTGTTTCGTATTCGAATTGTTTTTCTTAATTGCAACGTGCGCCAGCGCACGGATTCACTGCTGAGCGAGCGGCAGAATCGATTCGTGCCATCCCGGGGCATGCTATCGAGGAGACATCGTGAATAAACTGTATTGGATCGGCATCATCGTTTGGGGTTTGTTCGTGACCGGCTGTGGTTTGACAAGCGCCGGTGCGGGCGAGGCGCAACAGCCTCAGGATGTCATGTTTCTGCTGGCCGGCGGCCTGCTGACCTGCCTGATCGGACTGGTCGGGTTGTGCGGCTTCATGGGATGGATGGGAAAGTCACAAACTGAACAAAAAAGTTATCTTTAATGTACGGCAGCGAACGGAACAAACAGCCACTAACGGCGACACTGATTTCACGACGAAACAGTCGCCAACCAACTAACAAGGACGTCATCATGCTTTATACCATCGCAATTATCCTTCTGATCCTGTGGGTCCTGGGCCTGGTCACTTCGTACACGGTCGGCGGCTTTCTGCACATCCTGCTGGTCGTCGCTGTCATCATGATCTTGGTAAAATTGATCAGCGGTCGAGGCATCTAGTGCACTGAGTTGGAAATTCGTTGATGATCAGAGCGACGCGCACATTCAACGAATTTCTGACCCGCGACAAATAGTAACGCGCCATTCCCGCAATGGCTGCCCGATCCGTTTCCCGGTCGTGTTCCGCTTCGGCGTACGCGACCGGGAAACGGATTTTTTTATTGAGGAGACGAGCATGAAACCAATCAAATCCGCATCGAAAGCCGGGGCCCTTGCGCTGGCCGCCGCACTGACATTGAGCGCTTGCGCCGACATGTCGCCGACCCAGCGCGGCACCGCCACCGGCGCCGGCATCGGCGCCGGCCTGGGCGCCATGATCGGCAGCGCCACCGGCGGTGGCGGCGGCAACCGTGCGGCCGGCGGCGCGGTGCTGGGCGCGGCCGCCGGCGGCTTGATCGGCAATGTCTGGTCGAAGCGCATGGAACAGCAGAAACAGGCGATGGAGCAAGCCACCCGCGGCACCGGCGTGCAAGTCTCGCAGACCCAGGACAACCGCCTGAAACTCGACATTCCAAGCGACATCTCGTTCGACACCAACCGCGCCGACATCAAGCCGAATTTCCGTCCCGTGCTCGAGCAATTCGCCGGCACCCTGAACGTCAATCCTGGCACCTCGGTCACCATCATCGGCCACACCGATTCGACCGGCAGCCCGGCCATCAACGATCCCCTCTCGCTCGAACGCGCCGCCCGCACCCGCGACTA
>JAQGNM010000528.1 GCA_028291845.1 Massilia sp.
CGGTGACCCAGAACATGGAATGGAGCGTGGCCGCGCTTAACGAAGGCAAGATCGGCCTGGCCGAGCGGCGCGGCGTCGCCGCCCAGGTCTGGCTGCTGCGCCCGTTTACGGATCGCACCGTGCTCGAGCTGGGCGGCGGCGGCTACTTGATGCGCGACCGCGAAGACCGCGACAGCCTGTCGGCCTCCTCGAACACCAAGCTGGTGCCGATCGCCAGCATCGGCATGCGCTACCGCATGACGCGCGACTGGCGTGCGCAATTGAGCTGGAGCCGGGTGATCACCGATTACCACCGCGATTCGGATGTGCTGCTGCTCGGCGTCGGGAAAGTTTTCTAGACGTCCTTGTCCAGGATCGCCTGGATTTCAGCGCGCTCCTTCGGCGTGACGTGGCCGCGCAGGGCGGCCAGCACCAGCTCCTTGCCCGAACCCGAGAACGCCTTGTGGATCAAGTCCTTGATCAGGCTGGTCTGCAGCGAGTCTTGCGGCTGGGCCGGCGCATAGACGTGGGCGCGGGCGCTTTCATCGCGTTTCAGGATGCCCTTGGTATGCATCACCTGCAACTGGCGCAGCACGGTGGCGTAGGCCATGTCCGGCCGCGCCGGCAGGATCGCTTCGTGCACCTGCTTGGCGGTAGCGGCGCCGTGTTGCCAGAGGATGCCGAGCATTTCCAGTTCGGCGGGCGTGGGTTTGATGGGGGAGGGCATGGGGCTAGAATAAATTATCTAGAACCCGATGTCCATGAATTGCATGCAGCAGGGGGACTGGCAACGAAGGTGCCTGTCCCATGCTGAATCTGAAGCACACCATGCAAGCTGTGCCTCGAATCATCCATGGGACAGGCACCGCGCTTCGCGCGTGCCAGTCCCCCTGCTGCCGATCACGCCTTCATGATGGTGATATCGCCATCGGCCTCCAGGAACGCGCACTTCATCTCTTCCAGGCTGCAATCATGCTCGCGCAGCGCTTCATCGAGGTCCGACTGCGCCAGCCGGCAGCGCTTGACCACCTTGTCGAAAAACTTGCCGTCGCGGCCCAGCAGCACCGCGCTGCCATCGAGTATTTCCGACAGCTTTTCGCTGCGCGAAGTCGCCAGGCCCATCAGCATGTTCAAGCCGATCAGGGTGGCGGCAATCAGGATGCCGCCGGTCAGCGAACTGTCGCCGCCCGACAGGGAATTCGATACCGCCTCCGACAGCAGCATCACCACCAGCAGGTCGAAAGGGGTGAACTGGCCGACCGTTCGCTTGCCGGAAATGCGCACCATCACCAGCAAAATCACGTAGACCGCAGCACCGCGCACGATAAATTCCCACCAGGGCAGGTCCATGTCGAACATCTTCGCCTCCCGTTCCACAACTAGTTAATTTCTTGATAATTGATTATAGAGACTCCGCGATTTTGATGGTGCACGCTATAAATACACCATTAATAAAAGCGCAAATATCTGATTCTCTTATGTAACATTTCCGTGATTTATGACCCCATGCATGGCGCGTGAGTGCCTGCCGTGCTATGCTGACGCGTCTCAGAAATTCCGTATTTTTTGTCCTTCCCCCACAACTTGATGTGCGATCCGCTAACCGGTCAGGCCGTGTCGCGGAAGGTTAGATTAACCCGCCAATTTCGCGAAGCGCGAACGAAAGGTGAGCAAGATGATGCAACAACAGACAGCGAACTCGTATCTGTTCGGCGGTAATGCGCCGTACGTGGAAGAGTTATACGAGAACTACCTCGACAACCCAGGCTCCGTTCCGGACAACTGGCGCGCCTACTTCGACTCCATGCAGAACGTGCCGGCGGTCGATGGTTCCAACAAACCCGACGTCGCCCACGCCTCCGTCATCGCCTCGTTCGCCGAGCGCGCCAAGCAGGGTCCGATGCGCGTCGTCGCCGCATCGAACGATGCCGAGATGGGCCGCAAGCGCGTTGCCGTCACCCAGCTGATCGCCGCTTACCGCTACCTCGGTTCGCAGTGGGCCAACCTGGATCCCTTGCAGCGCCAGGAACGTCCGGAAATCCCGGAATTGCAGCCGGCTTTCTACGGTTTCACCGACGCCGATCTCGACACCGTCTTCAATATCAGCAATACGTACTTTGGCCAGGAAACCGCGTCCCTGCGCGATCTGCTCAACTTCCTGCGCGATACCTACTGCCGTTCGATCGGCGCCGAGTTCATGTACATCAGCGACCCGGCCGAAAAGCGCTGGTTGCAGGAAAAACTCGAATCGATCCGTTCGACCCCGTCGTTCTCGGCCGAGAAGAAACTGCACATCCTCGACCGCCTGACCGCGGCCGAAGGCCTGGAGCGCTATTTGCACACCAAGTATGTCGGCCAGAAGCGTTTCTCGCTGGAAGGCTCGGAATCGTTCATCGCCTCGATGGACGAGACCATCCAGCGCGCCGGTGAACAGGGCGTGCAGGAAATCGTTATCGGCATGGCCCACCGCGGCCGCTTGAACGTGCTGGTCAATACCCTCGGCAAGTCGCCGCAGGAACTGTTCGAAGAATTCGAAGGCAAGCATGGCGACGATCTGCCGTCGGGCGACGTCAAGTACCACCAGGGCTTCTCGAGCGATATCTCGACCGCGGGCGGTCCGGTGCACCTGTCGCTGGCCTTCAATCCATCCCACCTGGAAATCGTCAACCCGGTCGTCGAGGGTTCGGTGAAAGCCCGCATGGACCGCCGCGGCGACAAGGACGGCGCGCAAGTGCTGCCGATCCTGGTGCACGGCGACGCCGCATTTGCCGGCCAGGGCGTGGTGATGGAGACGCTGAACCTGGCGCAAACCCGTGGTTACGGCACCGGCGGCACTTTGCACATCGTCATCAACAACCAGATCGGTTTCACCACCTCCGACCCGCGCGATGCCCGCTCGACCCTGTACTGCTCGGACGTCGTCAAGATGATCGAAGCGCCGGTCCTGCACATCAACAGCGACGATCCTGAAGCGGTGGTGCTGGCCACCCAGATCGCGCTCGACTACCGCGTGCAGTTCCAGAAGGACATCGTCCTCGACATCATCAGCTACCGCAAACTGGGCCACAACGAACAGGACACCCCTGCGCTGACCCAGCCGCTGATGTACAAGAAGATCGCCCAGCATCCGGGCACCCGCAAGCTGTACGCCGATAAATTGATCGCGCAAGGCACCTTGCCGGCCGACGGCGGCGACAAGATGGTCGCGGCGTTCCGCGAAGCGATGGACCAGGGCAAGCATACGGTCGATCCGGTCATCAGCAATTTCAAGAACAAGTACGCGGTCGACTGGCTGCCGTTCCTGAACAAGAAATGGACCGATACCGCCGACACCGCGGTGCCGCTGACCGAACTGAAACGCCTGGCTACCCGCGTCACCACCTTGCCGGAAAATTTCAAGGCGCACACCCTGGTTGAAAAGGTGCTGGGCGACCGCGCCGCCATGGGCCGCGGCGAAATGAATCTGGACTGGGG
>JAQGNM010000551.1 GCA_028291845.1 Massilia sp.
CACCATGCTGAAGTGGCAGCCTTCGGCGGCATGTTCCTGCTGCTGGTGTTCCTCAACTTCCTGCTCGACGACTCGAAGGAAACCCACTGGTTGGGTCACATCGAAGAAAAGATTGGCGCGCTCGGCAAGGTCTCGTCGATCTCGGTGATGATCGCCCTGGGCACCCTGATGGCCTGCCTGGGTCTGGTGGAAGAAGCGCAGAAGATGGTGGTGTTGATGGCCGGTCTGTGGGGCATCCTGATCTACGTCGGCGTCGATACTCTGAGCAGCCTGCTGGAGAAGGACAACGCGGAAGAGGCGGCCGGCGCCGGCGGCAGCAATGTCGGCGACATGGTCAAGCGCGGCGGTATCGGCGCCTTCCTGTACCTGGAAGTGCTCGATGCATCGTTCAGCTTCGACGGCGTGATCGGCGCGTTTGCCATCACCAATGACGTCGTCATCATCATGCTGGGCCTGGCCATCGGCGCCATGTTTGTGCGCTCGATGACGGTGTATCTGGTCAAGCAGGGCACGCTGGATGAGTTCGTGTACCTGGAACACGGCGCCCACTATGCGATTGGTATTCTGGCTTTGATTATGTTGGCAAGCATGAAGTACCACATCCACGAGGTGTTCACAGGTCTGATCGGCGTGGCGTTCATTGTTGCTTCGCTGTGGTCGTCGATCAAGCACCGTCGTGAGAACAAGGAATTGGCGGTGGCTTGAGTGGTTTGAATGGGGCGAACCGTAGAACACCAGTTCGCTCCCTGTCAGAAGTACCCGGTGTTCAAAATGGTTCCACGGCCTTACCGTGAACCGGCAAGCGTTGTACTTACATTAAATTAACTAGGAGATTCACATCATGGCAATCAGTCTGCAAAAAGGCGGCAACGTCAACCTGAGCAAAGAAGCCCCTGGCCTGTCGAAAATGGTCGTCGGCCTCGGTTGGGACACCCGCAGCACCGATGGCGCCGCATTCGACCTCGATGGCGCCGTGTTTCTGCTCGACAGCGCCGGCAAGGTGCGCTCGGATGCCGATTTCGTCTTTTATAACAACCTGAAATCGACCGACGGCTCGGTCACCCACTCGGGCGACAACCTGACCGGCGCCGGCGAAGGCGATGACGAGACCGTCACCATCGATCTGAGCAAGGTACCACCGGAAGTCGACAAGATCGCCATCGCCGTGACGATCCACGATGCCGAGACGCGCAACCAGAACTTCGGCCAGGTGTCGAAGGCCTTTATTCGCTGCGTCAATGCGGCCGGCAATACCGAAATCGCCCGCTACGACCTGTCCGAAGACAGCTCGACCGAGGCGGCGATGATTTTCGGAGAAGTGTATCGTGCTGGCAGCGACTGGAAGTTCCGCGCCATCGGCCAGGGTTTCAAAGGCGGCCTCGGCCCACTGGCCAAGAACTTCGGCGTCAACGTTTAAGCGTCCAGCAAGATCGCTACCGCCGTCCCGGTATTGCCGGGACGGCGCCCTTAAATACTACCAACCACAGCGCACAGTGAAAGGAAGGAATCAAATGCCAGTTTTTACCGTAACCGGGGACGTCGATCCCTTCCTCCACGTATCGATGACCCGCGGCGAGACGATTTATTGTGAATCGGACGCCATGGTGATGATGGAATCGACGCTCGATCTGAAAGGCAAGATGAAGGGCGGGCTGGGCAGCGCCCTGATGCGCACTTTCGCCAACGGCGAGTCGTTTTTCCAGCAGCACATCGAAGCGGTGCGCGGCGATGGCGATTGCCTGCTCTCTCCCACTTTGCCGGGAGCGATGCAGGTGGTCGACGTCGGCCCCAACAATTACATCATCAGCGACGGCGCCTTTGTTGCCGCCAGTTCCGGCGTGGATTTGAAAGTGCGCACGCAAAGCGTCGGTAACGCCCTGTTCGCCCAGAGCGGCGGATTTTTTGTCACCGAAACCAGCGGGCGCGGCCAGGTGGTGGTGTCGGGCTTCGGTTCCATGTCGGTGCTCGACGTCGAGCCGGGCAAGGACGCCATCATCGACAACTCCCACGTGGTGTGCTGGGACAGCACCTTGCGCTACGAAATTTCTATCACGACCGGCACCAGCGGCGGCTTTCTGGGCAACATCATCAACAGCCAGACCAGCGGCGAGGGCGTGGTGCTGCGTTTTTCCGGCAAGGGCAAGGTGTATGTGTGCTCGCGCAATCGCGCGGCATTCAAGGCATGGACCCAGCAAGGCGCCCGCTGAGGGAGCCCGCGGGACCTCATTAATTTGAACAAGGAGTATCACATGTCAGTCAGTCTGCAAAAAGGCCAGAAAATCTCGCTCGACAAGGAAGCCGGCGGTACGCTCACGCGCATCGTCATGGGCCTCGGCTGGGACGCCATCAAGAAGAAGGGCTTGTTCGGCTTCGGCGCGAAAAGCGAATCGGTCGACCTCGACGCCTCCTGCCTGCTGTTCGATGAAAGCGGCAAAGCAGTCGATGCCGTCTGGTTCCGCCAGCTCAAAAGCCAGGACGGCAGCATCGTCCACACGGGCGACAACCGCACCGGCGCCGGCGATGGCGACGACGAACAGATCATCGTCGATCTGTCGCGCGTGCCGCCGCACGTGAAATCGCTGGTGTTCACCGTCAACAGCTTTACCGGCCAGAATTTTTCGCAGGTGGAAAACGCCTACTGCCGCATCGTCAACGCCGCCGATCAGAAGGAAGTGGCCCGTTACGACCTGTCGGTGCAAGGCGCCCACACGGCGCAGATCATGGCCAAGTTGTACCGCCACAATAGCGAATGGAAGATGCACGCGATCGGTGAAAACGGCAGCGGCCGCACCTTCGACGAATTGATGCCGAAAATCACACCGCACTTGAATTAATCGGCAGCACAGGTTTCTCCGGCAGTGCCCTTTGCAGGTTCCGCGTAAGCGGCGCCTGCTTTTTTGCGTTTTTTTGCGTTTTTTTGTGATTACGGCGCGCTGCGCACCTCCAGCACCACCGCGTGCTGTTCCACCGGCAGCGCGCTCACGCCGGCAAATGAAATCTCGAAATGCAGCTTCGGCATGGTCTTCGCATCGTAGCGCTGGCCCTGATAATCGAGGGCGAACGGTTCGGTGCCGGCCGGGCTGCTGAGGACGAATTGATAGCTGACCTTGCCGGCCCAGATGCACTGGGCGCCCTTGGGACAGCGGCTGTCCGTGAATGCATCGTAGCGCACGCTGGCGCCGCCACCGATCGCTACCGATCCTCCCGGTGTCAAGGGATAGCTGCCGTCGCGCAGCGGGGCGCCGGCAGGCATGCCGGCGCAACCGGCCAGGGTGTACAGGACGAAGGCACACGCGAGTTTGGACCACATGAATATTTGTCGCATCGATGCGCCTCGTTGGTGATCGCCGATGGTAGCACGCGCCGCTTGCCCGCCGGCGAAGATCGCAGGCGTAAAAAAGGCGCCCGCAGGCGCCTTTTTTGAACAGTACCGCCGCGTCTTATACGAACGACGACAGCGCACCCTTCATTTTCTTCAAGGCCGCCGACTCGATCTGGCGAATCCGCTCGGCCGACACGCCGAACTCTTCGGCCAGCGTGTGCAAGGTGGCGCCGGAGCCGTCGTCGTTGGCCAGCCAGCGCGCTTCGACGATGCGGCGCGAGCGCGGGTCGAGCTTGCCGAGGGCCGTTTCCAGGCCTTCCGACTGCAAGCGGGTGACCTGCTCGGCTTCCATCATCTTGGTCGGCTCCGACAGGTCGGACGACAGATAGGCGATCGGCGAGAACTTGTCGTCCTCGTCGTCGGTCGGCGCTTCCAGCGCGATGTCGCGGCCGGACAGGCGGGTTTCCATCTCGATCACTTCTTCGCGCTTGACATCGAGCAGCTTGGCGAGCGCATCGATCTGGGTCGGCGACATCGCGTCCAGCCCGGTTTTATTGCTGCGCAAATTGAAAAACAGTTTGCGCTGGGCCTTGGTGGTGGCCACCTTGACCAGCCGCCAGTTTTTCAGGATGTACTCATGCATCTCGGCCTTGATCCAGTGCATGGCGTACGACACCAGCCGCACTCCCTGATTCGGGTCGAAACGCTTGACTGCCTTCATCAGGCCGATATTGCCTTCCTGGATCAGATCGGCATGCGGCAAGCCGTAACCGAGGTAACCGCGGGCGATCGACACCACCAGGCGCAGGTGCGACAGCACCAGGTCCTGGGCGGCGCCAAGGTCGTTTTGTTCCTGCAGACGCTTGGCGAGGGAGATTTCTTCCTCGTGGCTCAGCATCGGCAGCCGGTTGACTGCCGAGATGTATGCATCGATATTGCCAAGATTGCCAGTGAAGCCCAATCCCAGCGCACGATTTCCCATTGGAATCAGTGCGGAGTGTGCGGACATCGTCGTCATGTAATCCTCGTGTGTGTGATACAGCGTAAAACTCGGGTGCTGGCGGTGGTGATTGAAATGCCCCGCTTGCGAAGACATAGTTTAGCACTCTCTTGATAGGAGTGCCAATTGACCTCAACTATGGCTGCGATAGGCGCAAACTTGCAGTTCGGAATCAAAAAACCGTGCCAATACACTGTAGGAGGGAGCAGTGACATAAGAGTTGAGACAGCGCAAGTGCGGCTGAGAACATTGAGACGTCGCTCAATACGTCCAGCATAAAAACCACGTGCACTTTACTCTGTACGTTCACGCACGCAGAAGCGCGGGAGCGCGCCTGCAGCGCCAATTTCTACGCTGCCCAGACAACATTGTGACAGCGCAGGCTTAATGCACGCTTAGGCGTCAAGTCAAGCGTGCCAGATGGCGTTGTACCGAGAGGATGGCGCCGACCAGGCCGAGGGCGGCGCTGACGGCCAGCAAGGCGGCCACGCCGAGCGGCGGCAGGGCGGCGAGTTGAAATTCGCTGGCGTATAAACGGGCAAATTCGGCGATTGCCACGTTGAGCGGACGCAAAGCCAGCGCCACCGCTCCCAGCGCCACCGCGCCGGCAGCCAGGCCCAGCAGGGCGCCGGTGTAATAAAACGGCCGGTGGATGAACACGTCGGTGGCGCCGATCAGCTTGGAGACGGCGATTTCATCCTTCTGCGTCAGCACTTGCAGGCGAATGGTATTGAACACCACCGCGATCACCACCATGCCCAGGGTGAGCGCCAGCAGCAGCAATACCAGCCGCAGGATGCCGAGCAGGGCGGCCAGGCGCTTGACCCAGGCCGAATCGACCTGCACCGTGTCGACGCCCGGCAGCGCGCGCAGCTGGTCGGCGAGGGCGTCGACGTGGCTGGCGTCGGCGGCATTTTTAAAACCGTCGAGTTTCATCACATAGCCGTCCGGCAGGGGATTTTCGCCCAGCGTGCCCAGCACGTCGCTCAAGCCGCTCTTGTCCTTCAGCGATTCGAGCGCCTGTTCGCGCGGCACAAAGGTGATTTTCGCCTTGTACGCCTTTAAAACGTTGCGCAATTGCGGCGCGAGCGCCTCGGCTTGCTCGCGCGGGGTTTGCGGCGTCATGAATAAACTGATTTCCGGGTCGACCGACAGTTGCTCGGAGACGGGGCGAACGTTTTCCAGCAAGGTCAAGCCGGTGAACGGCAAGGCCAGCGCGATCGCCACCACGATGACGTTGAACAAGAAGCTGCCGGGCGCCTTTTTCAGGTTGCCGAGCGCGGCGCCGAAGGCGAAGCGGTGTTGACGCAGCCAGCGGTTCATGCGGCCTCCGTGACCAGTTGGCCTTGATTCAAATGAATCACCCGGGCGGCGCCGTCGAGCACCAGTTCGTCGTGGGTGGAAATCAGGCAGGTGACGCCGGCGCGGTGAAAGGCGCGCAAGGCATCGAGCACCTTGTCGGCGCTGGCGCGGTCGAGGTTGGCGGTGGGTTCGTCGGCCAGGATGATTTGCGGGCGGTTGACGATGGCGCGGGCGATCGACACGCGCTGCTGTTCGCCGCCGGACAATTCCAGCGGCAGCGCCCTGGCGCGGTCCAACAGGCCCACCTTGTCGAGGGCGGCGCGGGCGCGCTGCTCCGCTTCGGCCCTGGAGGCGCCGGTCACCAGCAAGGGCATCATGGTGTTGGCGAGGATATGGCGGTCATTGAGTAACTTTTGCTGCTGAAAGATCAAGCCCAGGTTGCGGCGCAGGAAGGGTACCGCTTCGCGGCGCAGCTTGCCGATGTCGCGCCCGTTCACCAGCACCGAACCGGCGGTGGGCCGTTCGATGGCGGCGATCATTTTTAATAAAGTCGACTTGCCGGCGCCGGACGGCCCGGCCAGGTAGACCAGCTCGCCCTTGGCAATATCGAGGCTGACATCGCGCAAGGCGGTGGCGTGGGCGGAATACTGCTTACTGACGGACTGGAATGTGATCATGGGATGCGCTGTGATCAGCCGAGCAGGGCTTCGACGAATTCGTCGGCCTTGAACGGCTGCAAATCCTCGATTTTTTCGCCGATGCCAATAAAATAGACGGGCACCGGGCGGGTGCGGGCGATGGCCGCCAGCACGCCGCCCTTGGCAGTGCCGTCCAGCTTGGTAATGACCAGGCCGGTCAGCTGCAAGGCGTCATCGAAGGCTTTGACTTGCGCCAGCGCGTTCTGGCCGGTATTGCCGTCGATAACCAGCACCAGTTCATGGGGGGCGCCATCCATGCCCATGCCGATCACGCGCTTGATTTTTTTCAGCTCTTCCATCAGGTGCAACTGGGTCGGCAGGCGGCCGGCGGTGTCGACCATGACGACATCCATCTTCTTCGCCTTGCCCGACTGCACGGCGTCAAACGCCACGGCGGCCGGGTCGCCCGATTCCTGGGCGATCACGGTGACGTTATTTCTCTGGCCCCAGACCATCAACTGCTCACGGGCGGCGGCCCTGAACGTGTCGCCGGCCGCCAGCAGCACCGACTGCTGGTATTTCTGCATGTGTTTCGCCAACTTGCCGATGGTGGTGGTTTTACCGGCGCCGTTGACACCGGCGATCATCATCACCAGAGGTTCGTGGCGGCCCAGCTCGAGCGGCTTTTCCAGCGGGCGCAGCATGTCGGTCATCAAGACCTTCAAGGCGCCCTTGACGGCGGCGGCATCGAGCAGGCGCTCATCCTTGACCTTGCGGCGCAGGCCGTCGAGCAGGAACTGGGTGGCGTCCATGCCTGCGTCCGACATCAACAGCGCCGCTTCGAGCTCCTCATACAAGTCTTCGTCGATCTTGGCGCCGATAAACAGCAGCGACAGGTTCGACGAAGTCTTCGACAGGCCCGCCTTCAGGCGCGCCATCCACGATGACTTGCGTTCCGCCTCCAGCACCGGGCGCTCGGCCGTTTCGCTGATCCATTCGGTGGCGACGGCAGGCGCCGCCAACGTTGGCAGCACCGCGGTCTGGCGCTGCGCGCCCGAGCCCGTTTTTTCATCGGCAGCCGGCAGGACCGGGGTCTGGCGCTGCACACCTGACCCCATTTTTTCATCGGCAGCCGGCAGCACCGGGGTCTGGCGCTGCGCGCCTGAGCCCATTCGTTCCTCAGCAACCGGCGTCGGAACAGCAGGAACCGGCGGCGCGGATGGCGCCGGCGCCACCACCGGCGGCGGCGGCACGAACGTTGAAGTCGTCCCATAGCGACGCGACGGCCCAGGCACCGGCACCGGCGCCGGCGCAGCAGGAGGCGCTACATAAGCAGGAGCAGCCGGCGCCGGTATTGGCGCTGGTGCAGGAGCAGGCGCAGGAGTTGGAGCGGGCGCCGGCGGCGCGGGTGGAACCTCGACAACAGGCGGCTTTTTCTTGAAAAAACTGAACATGGATCTCTGAAGGGGGCGGGCGCTGCATGCACATGCCGGGCGGAGCCGGGCACGACGAATCGACTGGTGCGTATTTTACCAGAGGGCAGCAGGCGCCTCGCGCAGAGCGGATCGTTAAGCCAGGCTAATAAGTGTAATCAGATGACAAGTTTGCCGCCGCTCTCGACAACGGCGGCGTTATCCTTGCGGCCGCGCCAGCGTTCCAGGGACGGGGCCAGGGAGTGCAGGTCGAGCACGGTACCCGGCTGCAGGTGGCGGCGCGCCATCGCCACCCCCGCGCCGCCGGCCCACAGCTCGACGCCATCGCCCAGCCGCGCGCGCAACTCGTTGATGTTGTCGACTGCCGCACGGGGCGAGGTAACGCCGGAGAACGACAGGGCGACGATGTCGGCCCGGTGCGCCTTGACGGCGGCGACGATATCCGACAGCGGCGTCTGCACGCCCAGCGAAATGCAATGCGCCCCTTCCAGCGCCAGCAGCGCTTCGACCATCAGCAGGCCGAGGCCGTGGCGCTCCTGCGGCACCGTGGTCAGGATCACCCGCGGCTGGTGCTCGCCATTGTTGCGCTGGCCGGTGGCGGCGACGATGGCGTTGCGCAGCACCGTCTGCAGCATATCGGCATACAAGTGCTCTTCGAACACTGCCAGCTGACCTTGCACCCAGGCCACGCCGACCGCGGTGGTCAAGGGAGCGATCAGGTCCATCACGCATCGCTGCAAGCCCATGGTCAGCATCGATTGCGACAGGCGCTGGCGCAATTCGGCCGTCTTGTGCTCGCGCAGCAGCGCCAGGCACAGGGTGATTTCAGGGGCGTCGAGCGCGTAAGCGGACGTGCCGGCGGTGGGCTTGCCGCCCAGTTCGGCCAGGGCCGACGAATCGAGCGCCATGATCTTGCCAGGCCGATAGCCCTGATCGAGCAGGCGTTTGACCAGGATCAGTTTATGCACCTGATCAGGCGGATAGACGCGCTCGCCATGGCCGTCGCGCTGCGGACGCGGGAAGTCGTAACGCCGCTCCCACACGCGCAAAGTTTCCTTGGCAATGCCGACGTCGCGTTCGACTTCGCTGATGCTGGAGAAAACAATCGGGGCGGGGACGGTACTCATAAACGGGTTTCCTGGGCGGTTTTCACTTGATACGGGTATGCATTGTCGTCGGAGAAGCGCCGCCGGTGCCGCAAGCGGCCATTTTACCGGTGACGCCCGGTTACTTTGATTCACCAGGCAGCGGTGCGCCGTCGCAGATTATCCGACTAAACAAACTTGCAAGATGTTTCCATCGGTGCAATTTCTCTAAAAATATCAACTGTTAAAACGAAAATTATCATGTTTCTGAATCCGTGCAACTGATTTCCGCGTATAAACTACGGAATTCGGATTTGTCCATGACAAAACAAATTCGATACCTAGTATTACATAAATCCGCCGGTTTTTCAGACGTTTGTCCAGGACGGGCGTCCAGGACAGGTGCACAGGAGATTCAATGAAAATAGCAGTTGTTGGCGCCGGTATCGCCGGTCTCTCGTGCGCTTATCGCCTGGCAAAGGCGGGTATCGACGTCACCTTGTATGAAGCAGGGCGTCATTTCGGCGGCCATAGCAACACTGTCGACATCAGCGTTGCCGGCCAGACCTTCGGCGTCGACACCGGGTTTTTGGTGTTCAACGACCGCACCTACCCGAATCTGATCGCCCTGTTCGACGAGCTCGGCGTCGAGATCGCCCCCAGCGACATGTCGTTCTCGGTCAAGCTGCCCCTGGCGCGGGGCGGGGCGCTCGAATGGGCCGGCGCCAATCTCGACAGTGTGTTCGCCCAGCGCAGTAATCTCTTGCGCCCGCGCTTTTTGCGGATGGTGGGCGATATCCTGCGCTTCAACCGCGAGGCGACCGCCCTGGCCGACGGCGGCGCCATCCCGCCGCTCGGGCTGGGCGCCTGGCTCGACACGCGCGGCTACAGCGAACAGTTTCGCCACTGGTACCTGCTGCCGATGGCGGCCTGCATCTGGTCCTGCCCGTCCGACCAGATGCTGGCATTCCCGCTGGCGACCTTCATCCGTTTTTGCCACAACCACGGCCTGCTGCAAGTGAACGACCGGCCGCAGTGGCGCACCGTGCGGGGCGGCTCGCGCAACTACGTCACCAAGCTGCTGGCGGCGATTCCCTCGCGCCGCCTGCGCCAGCCGGTCACCAGCGTGCAGCGCGGCGTGGCCGGCCCGCATCCGGTGCGCGTCAATACCGCCGGCGGCGCCGAGTATTACGACCAGGTGGTGATGGCCTGCCACAGCGATCAGGCGCTGGCGCTCTTGAGCGACGCCGATGCCGAGGAAGCGGCCCTGCTGGGGGCGATCCAGTACCAGCCCAACCGCGCGGTGCTGCACCTCGACGCCAGCTGCCTGCCGCGTCGCCGCAAGGCCTGGTCGGCGTGGAACTACCAGAGCAGCGGCGAAGGCCCGGACGCAGGCGCGGGCAGCCCGCGGGTGTGCGTGCACTACCTGCTCAACATGCTGCAGCCGCTGCCGGTCGCCACCCCCGTCATCGTCTCGCTCAACCCGATCGACGAACCCGATCCCGACAAGGTGCTGGCCAGTTTCGACTACGCCCACCCGGTGTTCGACGCCGCCGCGGTGGCGGCCCAGGCCGGCATCGGCCGGCTGCAGGGGCAGCGCCATACCTGGTTCGCCGGCGCCTGGCTCGGCTACGGTTTTCATGAAGACGGCTTGAAAGCGGGGCTGGCGGTGGCGGCGTCGTTGACGGCCCTGCACAGCGCGCATGCGGCCCGCTCCGATTATGCCGCCGCTTGACGAGGTAGGCAACGGCGTCGGCGCCGCCGCTGCGCCGCAGCTGTGCTTCGGCCGGGTCGGCCATCGCCGCCTGCGGCCGGTTGTCAACGCCTTCAGCTACCGCAGCTATTACCTGCGCCTGCCGTTGCGCACGATGGCGGCTGCCGGCGCGGCGCGGTTCGGCAGCCGCCTGTGCGGCCGCAACCGTTTTAGCCTGCTGTCGTTTTACGACGCCGACCATGGCGACGGCGCCACCCCGCTGCTCGAATGGATCGACCGGCTGCTGCGCGCCGAGGGCATCACCGATGCCGACGGCGAAGTGTGGCTGCAAACGATGCCGCGGGTGCTCGGCTACGTCTTCAATCCCGTCTCGTTCTGGTTCTGCCACCGCGCCGACGGCCACCTGCGCGCGGTGCTGTGCGACGTCCACAACACCTTCGGCGAACGCCACTGCTATTTGCTCGACGACGGCTTCTGCATCGACGAAGGCGCCGAGCTGCGGACCCGCAAGGTGTTTCATGTGTCGCCGTTCAACCCGGTGGCCGGCGAATACCGCTTTCGCTTCGTGCGCACTGTCGACGCCCGCGCCGGCGGCGCCGAGCGCACCAGCGCATCAATCGACTACTTCGACCACCTGGACGGCGACGGCGTCGTGCTGCAAACGAGTATCGGCGGCCTGGCCGGCCCGCTCGACCGCCGCCACGTGCTCAAGGCATTTTTCGCCTACCCGATGCAAAGCCTGGGCGTGGTGCTGCGCATTCACTACCAGGCGCTGCGCTTGTTCCTCAAGCGCGCGCCGTTCTACCCGAAACCCGCTCCGCCACAACAAAAGGTGACCCGATGACCTATGAAACCATGCCCTCGGGCGCCGCCGGCCTGGCCGAACCAGCCAGCCGCAGCGGCGTCAAGCCGGTGCCGGCGGCCGCTCGGGTCATCCTGGCGCTGCTGGGCAAATTGCGCCATGGCGCACTTGCCGTGCACCTGCCCGACGGCGACGTGCGCCACTTCGGCACCGCCAGCGCCGAGCGCCAGGCCATTGTGCTGGAGCTGAAAAACTGGAAGCTGTTTTCCGCCGCGCTGCGCTCGGGCGACATCGGCTTTGCCGAGTCGTACATCGCCGGCGACTGGACGACAACCGATCTGCCGGCCCTGATCGAACTGATGGCGCACAACCGCGATGCCATCGAAGCGCTGGTCTACGGCAGCTGGTGGGGCAGCCTGGTCTACCGCCTGCGCCATCTGCTCAACCGCAACAGCCGCACCGGCAGCCGCAAGAACATCCACGCCCACTACGACATCGGCAACGCGTTTTACCGATTGTGGCTCGATCCGTCGATGACGTATTCGAGCGCGCTGTACCACGATGCCGCTCATACGCTGGAGCAGGCGCAGGCGGCCAAGTACCGCCGCATCCTCGATCAACTGCAGCTGTCGCCCGGCGCGCGGGTGCTGGAAATCGGCTGCGGATGGGGTGGATTTGCCGAGATGGCGGCGCGCGCCGGCGTCGATGTGACGGGCCTGACCCTGTCGACCGAGCAGCTGGCCTACGCCGATGAGCGCATCGAGCGCGCCGGCCTGGCCGACCAGGTCGACCTGCAACTGCTCGACTACCGCGACAGCGCCGGCCAGTACGACGCCGTCGCCTCCATCGAAATGTTCGAGGCGGTCGGCGAGAGCTACTGGCCGAGTTACTTCGCCTGCGTCGCCGCGCGCATGAAAAGCGGCGCTCGCGCGTGCATCCAGACCATTACCATCGCCGACGAATTGTTCGAGCGCTATCGCAAGAGCACCGATTTCATCCAGCAGTTCATTTTCCCCGGCGGGATGTTGCCGTCGCCTTCCGTGTTCGAACAGCAGGCCGCCGCCCACGGTTTGAAAGTGGTCGACAGGTTCTCCTTCGGCCTCGATTACGCCCGCACCCTGGCCGCCTGGCGCGCGGCTTTTCATGCCACCCTCGAGCAGGTGCGCGCCCAGGGTTTCGATGAACGGTTTATCCGCACCTGGGAGTTTTATCTGTGCTACTGCGAGGCGGCATTCCGCGCCAAAAACACCGACGTCATGCATTTTACGTTGGTGAAAGCATGAGAGCGCTGCAAGCTGTCGTATTGGCCATGCTGCTGGCATGCGGCGCGGTGCATGCCGCGCCGGCCCACATCGACGCCGCGGTGCCGCAGGCCAGGCTGGCCGGCAGCGCTACGTTTACCTACTTCGGCATGAAGATCTATACGGCCGAACTGTTTGTCGGTCCGCAAGGCTATGTCCCGAGCGCCCCTTTCGCCCTCGAGCTGCGCTATGCGCGCCATTTAAAAGGTAAAAAGATCGCCGAGGCCAGCGCCGAGCAAATGGAAAAAATCGGTGCCGGCAGCGCTGCTCAGCGCCAGGCGTGGCTCCAGCAAATGACGGCGATTTTTCCCGATGTCGACGAGGGTAGCCGCATCACCGGCGTGCGTGCTCTTGATGGCGGCGCGCGCTTCTATCGCGATGGCGCCGCGATCGGCGCCATCGGCGACCCGGCGTTTACTGCCGCCTTCTTCGGCATCTGGCTCGATCCGGCCACCACCGCGCCGGCGCTGCGCCAGGCCCTGCTGCGCCAGGCGGCGCCGCAGTGAAGCGGCTGAGCACCGCCAACTTGCTGCTGTACGGCTTTCTCGGCCTGCCGCTGGGGATGGTGGCGCTGCCGATCTACGTCTACCTGCCGCAGTTTTACGCCGAACGTGCCGGCATGTCGCTGGGCGCGATCGGCGCCGCGCTGCTCACCGCGCGCATCGCCGCCGCCTTCATCGATCCACTGCTGGGGTGGTGGATCGGCCACCAGGGCCGCGCATATCCGCGCTACGTCTGGCTGTCGCTGCCGCCGCTGCTGGCCGGTTTCGCCGGCCTGTTCCACCCGCCGCGGCTGGCGCCCGGCGCCACCCTGGCCTGGTTCGGCGCCACCCTGATGCTGGTGTATCTCGGCTTTGGCCTCGCCACCATCGCCCACCAGAGCTGGGGCGCGGCGCTCACCCAGGCGCCCGGGCAGCGCTCGCGCGTGACCGCGGTGCGCGAAGGCTGCGGCCTGTTCGGCGTGGTGCTGGCGGGGCGGTGACCGGCGCCGCCGGCTACATGGCGCTGTCGATCGCCTTTGCGGTGGCGCTGCTGCTGGGCGCGGCCCTGCTGGCGCGCGCTGTCCGGCCGGCCGCCCGCGCGGCCGCCGCAGGAACCGATTTGCGCGGCATGCTGGCGCCGTTTCGGCAAGCGCGTTTCCGCTCCCTGTTCGGCGTCCTGCTGGTCAACGGTGTCGCCTCCAGCATCCCTGCCACCCTGTTTCTGTTTTTTGCCGGCGACCGCCTGCGCCTGGGCGCGCTGGCCGGCCTGTTCCTGATCGTGTACTTCTGCGCCGCCGCCCTGTCGATGCCGCTGTGGGTGTCCCTGGCGCGCCGTTTGGGCGAGGCGCGCGCCTGGACCTTCTCCATGCTCGCCTCGTGCCTGGTATTCGTGTGGGCCTATTTTTTGGGGGAGGGCGCCGCGCTGGCATTCGGCGTCATCTGCGCACTGTCGGGCCTGGCGCTGCCGCCGGCGCTGCTGGCCGGTGTGATGAAACAGGCCGGCCAGTCCGGCCGCGGCGAGGCAGCGTGTTTCGGCGTCTGGAACTGGGGTGTGCAACTGACCCTGGCGCTGGCCGCCGGCATCGCCTTGCCGCTGCTGGGCTGGTGGGGCTACGTGCCGGGCGAGCATGCCGGCACCGCCGCGCTGGCCGGCGCCTACGCCCTTTTGCCTTGTTTGTTGAAATGCGTGGCCGCGTCGATGCTGTGGCGCGCGCCCTTGCGCGATTGCTGAATTTACTTTGATGGAGCTGCCATGAACTTGCGCACCTTATTCGCCGCCGGCGCCATGGCATTTGCCCTGGCCGGCTGCGCCGCCCCCACCGTCGAACGCTACGCCGCCGAGCAGCCGGCGCTCGACATCACCCGCTATTTCAACGGCACGCTCGATGCCCATGGCATGTTCCAGGACCGCTCCGGCGCCGTCATCAAGCGCTTTACGGTGGTCATGCGCTGCAGCTGGCAGGGCGATACCGGCATCCTCGACGAGGATTTTACGTACTCGGACGGCACCCGGCAAAAGCGCATCTGGACCATTCGTAAAACCGGCGCCAACACATTTTCGGCAAGCGCGCCCGACGTCATCGGCACGGCCAACGGGGTGGTCGCAGGCAACGCCCTGCGCTGGAATTACGTGTTGGCCCAACCGGTGGGCGACAAGGTCTACAACGTCGACATGGAAGACTGGATGTTCCTGATCGACGACAAGGTGATGTTGAACCGCACGGCGATGAGCAAGTTCGGCGTCGGGCTCGGCACCGTGACCCTGTCGTTTATCAAACGATGAACCCGCGCATCGATCACTGGCGCGGCCGGCGCGTCTGGCTGATCGGCGCCTCCACCGGCATCGGTGCGGCCACCGCGCGGCTGCTGCTGTCGCGCGGCGCGCGGGTGGCCATCTCGGCGCGCAAGAAAGCAGCGCTCGAAGCGCTGACCGGCGAGTCGCCGTTCGCCATGGTGCTGCCGCTCGACGTGCTCGATCACGCGGCGCTGCTGTGCGCGCGCGACACAATCATCGCCGCCTGGGGCGGCGTCGACCTGGTGCTGCTGCTGGCCGGCGGCTACAACGAAATGCGCGCCGACAGCATCGACCTGGCGGCGGCCGAGGCGATGATCGACCTGAACGTGCGCGGCGCCTACCGCTGCCTCGACGCCGTGCTGCCGCAATTGCTGAAACAGGGCGCCGGCGGCATCGGCATCGTTGCCTCGGTGGCCGGCTACGGCGGCCTGCCCAAGGCGCTGGTGTACGGTCCCACCAAGGCCGCGCTGATCAATCTGACGGAATGCCTGTATCTCGATTTGCATGCCAAAGGCATCGCGGTCTACCAGGTCAATCCCGGCTTTGTCGACACCCCGCTGACCGCCGACAACGATTTCAAGATGCCCTGCTTGACAACGGCGGACGCCGCCGCGCTGGCCATGGTCGAGGGCATCGAACGGGGCGAGTTTCACATCCATTTCCCGAAACGGTTTACGTTTGGCCTGCGGCTGGCGCGCCTGCTGCCGTATCGCCTGTATTTTTGGCTGATTCACAAGGTGACCGGGCTATGAACGCAAGTAAGGAGGACGCCCTGGCGCGCCTGGTGGCGTTTTATGAGTCCATCAGCGAAGCGGCGCTGCCGCAGCTGGCGTCGATCTATGCCACCGACGCCGCCTTCAAGGACCCGTTCAACGAGGTGCGCGGGATCGACGCCATCACGGCGATTTTCCGCCACATGTACCAACAGGTGAACCAGCCGCGCTTCGTCGTCACCACCCGCGTGCTGCAGGGCGACGATGCTTTTATCACTTGGGATTTTAATTTCTACATGAAGCGCTTTTCCGCCGCGCCGCAGACCATTCGCGGCGCCACCCACCTGCGTTTCGACAGCGCGGGCAGGGTGTGCCTGCACAGGGACTACTGGGACGCCGCCGAAGAGCTGTACGAAAAGCTGCCGCTGTTGAAAGGCTTGATGCGCTGGCTGCGGCGGCGCGCGGCCAGCTAAGCAGTAAACCGAACGGTTGCGCCGAAACCGGCGCCATCGAGCCCACGGCCCAGCTGCAAGCTCCCGCCGTAAGCCCGGGCGATCTTGTCGACGATCGACAATCCCAGACCGCTGCCTTGCGCGCTGTGGCCGTCGGCCCGGTAGAAGCGGTCGACCAGGCGCGCCAGGACGGCCGGATCGACGGCGGGGCCGTCGCCCAGCACCGCCAGCGCCACGGCGCCGCGGTCATCGCTGCCACCGGCGTCGATCTTCACCTGAACCTGGCCACCGGCCTGGCCGTATTTGACGG
>JAQGNM010000063.1 GCA_028291845.1 Massilia sp.
AATCTGTGCATCAAATGTTGCAGTGAGTCAACTCGTCAACTGGTTTTTTTCCATGTCCCGTTCATTCAGCGTCGCCTTAGACCGGCGTCATATCAAAATCATCTTTGCGGGCGCCGCATTCCGGGCAGGTCCAGTTCATCGGCACGTCGGCCCAGCGGGTGCCGGGGGCGATGCCGTCGTCCGGGGCGCCGGTCGCTTCGTCGTATACCCAGCCGCAAATGAGGCACATCCAGGATTGAAAAGGTGCGGTGTTGGCCTGCGTTGTTTCATTGCTACTCACGTTCGAATTCCTCTATCTAGTAAAATGCGTCAGTCAAGTATCTTAATCCTTCCTTCGTGCAAATCCAAACAACTCCCCTGATATTGAGCTTCGGCGTGGCCGATCCGGTCGGCGCCACCGGCATCCAGGCCGATCTGGTCACGTTTGCCGCCTTCGGCTGTCACGGCCTGTCGGTGCTGACGGGGATGCTGATCGGCGACA
The DNA here is from genome assembly GCA_028291845.1 of Massilia sp. GTDB lineage: Bacteria > Pseudomonadota > Gammaproteobacteria > Burkholderiales > Burkholderiaceae_D > JAFCUW01. The sequence goes on from JAQGNM010000063.1 coordinate 482, forward strand.
CCGCCCGCGTGGAAGACTGGGATGAAATCGACGCCGATTCGGTGGTCGACCAGGCCCGCGTGCTGCTCGAAGACATGCCGGTGGCCGCTTTCAAGATCGGCGCGCTGACCTCGATCGAACAAGCCTCGGCAATCGCCGAGGTGATCTCCGACTACCCGGACGTGCCGCTGATCCTCGACCCCTTCCTGTCGAGCATGCCGGACTCGGGCCTGCTCGACGACGACATGCTGGTGGCGATCCGCCAGATTCTCGCCCCGCAAGCGGCCGTGATGGTGCTGTCGCAGGTGGAACTGGCGAGAATGGCCGAAACCTGGCGCGACGATTTTGATACCCGTGGTGAAAGCCGTGGCGAAACCGATCAGAACACCGGCGACGACGCCGCCAGGGAAGCCGGCAAGCGCGGCGGCGCCGACGTGCTGGCGCTCGATGTGGCCGAACTGACCGGTATGGGCTGCCGCTTCGTGCTGGTGACCGGCACCGGCACCGCCGGCCATGGCGACTCCGCCACCATCTCCAATACCCTGTTCGACGCCGACGGCGTGGTCGACACCTTTCAATTCCCGCACCTGCCCGGCCCTTTCACGGGCGCCGGCAGCACCACCTCGGCGGCGCTGGCGGCCTTGCTGGCGCAGGGCATGACGGCGCCCGATGCCGCCCGCGCCGCCCAGCAATTCACCCACGGCGCCCTCGCCCATGCCCAGCGCTTCGGCATGGGCAAGCTGGTGCCCAATAAACTGTATCGCGCCGCGCCGTTCAAGGCTTGAATCCTTGCCAGCCGCGGTCCCACCTCTTTTACCGGAATGCCTGCCATGACCGAATCGACCTCCCAGAACGACATCCTGTTCGCCCGCGCCCAGGAAACCACCCCCGGCGGCGTCAACTCTCCCGTACGCGCCTTTCGCTCGGTAGGCGGCACGCCACGCTTCATTACCCGCGCCGAAGGCCCGTATTTCTGGGACGCCGACGGCAAGCGCTATATCGACTATATCGGCTCGTGGGGTCCGGCGATTGTCGGCCACGCCCACCCGCAAGTGGTCAAGGCGGTGCAGGAGGCGGCCGCGCGCGGCCTGTCGTTCGGCGCGCCCACCTTGGGCGAAGTGGAGATGGCCGAAGAGATTTGCAAGCTGGTGCCGTCGATCGAGCAGCTGCGCCTGGTCTCGTCGGGCACCGAAGCGACCATGAGCGCCCTGCGCCTGGCGCGCGGCGCCACCGGCCGCGACAAGATCGTCAAGTTCGAGGGCTGCTACCACGGCCACGCCGACTCGCTGCTGGTGAAAGCCGGCAGCGGCCTGCTCACCTTCGGCAATCCCACCTCCGCCGGCGTGCCCGAGGATTTCGTCAAGCACACCCTGGTCCTCGATTACAACGACGTCGCCCAGCTGGAACAAGCGTTCGCCTCGATGGGAGAGTCGATCGCCTGCGTGATCGTCGAGCCGGTCGCCGGCAACATGAATTTGATTCGCGCCAGTCAGGAGTTCCTGCAAGTGATGCGCGATCTGTGCACCAGGCACGGCGCCCTGTTGATTTTCGATGAAGTCATGTGCGGTTTCCGCGTCGCCCTGGGCGGCGCCCAGCAACTGTACGGCATCACCCCCGACATCACCGCGCTGGGTAAAGTCATCGGCGGCGGCCTGCCGGTGGCGGCCTTTGGCGGCTCGGCCAAGCTGATGCACAACATGGCGCCGCTGGGCGCGGTCTATCAGGCCGGCACCCTGTCGGGCAACCCGGTGGCGGTGGCGGCCGGCATGACCACCTTGAAACTGATCCAGGAAGACGGGTTCTACGAGAAGCTGACGGCGCAAACGCGCAAACTGGTCGACGGCCTGATGGACGCTGCCAGGGAATCGGGCGTCACCTTCTGCGCCGATTCGGTCGGCGGCATGTTCGGCATGTATTTTTCAAGCGCGGTGCCGGCCTCGTACGCCGAGATGATGGCGGGCGACAAGGCGCAGTTCAATGCATTCTTTCACGGCATGCTCGAAGAAGGCGTGTACTTCGCCCCGGCCGCCTTCGAAGCCGGCTTTGTCTCGGCAAGCCACGACGACGCGGTCATCGCCGAAACGGTCGAAGCGGCGCGCCGCGTGTTCGCCCGCCTGCTGGCCACCCGCCGCGCCAGCGACCATGGCGGCGAGCGTGCGGACTTCTGAAGCGAACCTTAAATGTGAGTTTGGCGCCACCTTCGGCTGTGGCCGCCATGCTACACTCCGCCCGCAATGAACATACCCATACAGATACTGATAACACCGGCGCGCTAGTCCCCTGACCACGGGAGGCCGCGCCGCATGCGCGCGAGCCTTTTATGCAATTTATCCGCCGTCTGACCGACAACGCCACCCTCAAAGCTCTCGGCCCCGGCCTGATCACCGGCGCCGCTGACGACGACCCATCCGGCATCGCCACCTATTCGCAGGCCGGCGCCCAGTTCGGCTTCAACACATTGTGGACGCTGGTGCTGACCTATCCCTTCATGGTCGGCATCCAGCTGGTATCGGCGAGAATTGGCCGGGTCACCGGTCACGGTCTGGCCACCAACATCCGCCGCGCCTATTCGCCGTGGCTGCTGTACTTCATCGTGCTGCTGCTCTTGGTCGCCAACGTCATCAACATCGCCGCCGACATCGCCGCGATGGGAGAAGCGGCGCGCCTGGTCACCGGCGTCGGCTCGGCCCACCTGTATTCGCTCGGTTTCGGCGTGCTGTGCCTGGCGCTGCAGGTATGGCTGCCGTATGCCACCTACGTGCGCTATTTAAAATGGCTGACCATGGGCTTGCTGGCCTATGTCGGCACCGTGTTTGCCGTAAAACTGCCGTGGCTGGAAGTGCTGCACAAGACGGTATGGCCGGATTTCACCTTCACCAAGGATTCGGTGGCGCTGATCGTGGCCATTTTCGGCACCACCATCAGCCCCTACCTGTTCTTCTGGCAGGCCTCCCAGGAGGTCGAGGAGATCCGCGCCGACGCCAGCACCGGCGCCTTGCGCAAGCACCCCGGACACGCGGTCAAGCAGCTACGCCGCATCAAGATCGATACCTTCGTCGGCATGGGTTTTTCCAACCTGGTCGCCTATTTTATTATTCTGACCACCGCCGTCACCCTCGGCGCGCACGGCGTCACCACCATCCAGACCTCCGCCCAGGCGGCCGAAGCGCTGCGCCCGGTGGCCGGCGAATTCGCCTTTTTCCTGTTCGCGCTGGGGATCATCGGCACCGGCATGCTGGCGGTGCCGGTGCTGGCCGGATCGGCGGCGTACGCCGTCACCGAGAGTTTTAAATGGGCCAACGGGCTCGATTTAAAGGCGGTGGAAGCGCAGGAGTTCTACGGCATCATCGCCCTGGCCACCATCGGCGGCATGCTGCTCAACTTCGCGCCGATCGACCCGATCAAGGCGCTGGTGCTGTCGGCGCAGATCAACGGCGTCATCGCCGTGCCGATCATGGCGGTGATGATGCTGCTGGCGCATAACAAGAAGTTGATGGGGGAGTTTACGTTGAGCCGGAGGCACACGTTTATTGGCTGGCTCGGGGTGTTGGTGATGCTGGTGGCGGTCGTCGCCATGTTCGCCACGATGTAAATCGGAGGGGGGACTGGCGCCGCAGGTGCCTGTCCCATTTTTGCTGCATAAGCACAGTTTGCTTTGGATCGAACATTGGGACAGGCACCTCCGGCGCCAGTCCCCCTGCTAATTACTTCAACCATCCGCGATGGCGGAAGTATAAAAACGGCGCGATCGCGCTGGTGATCATCAAGGCAATCGCAAACGGATACCCCAGCTGCCACTCCAGCTCAGGCAGCCATTTGAAATTCATGCCGTAGATACTGGCGATCAGGGTCGGCGGCAGAAATGCCACCGAGGCCACCGAGAAAATCTTGATGATCTTGTTCTGGTTGATGTTAATAAAACCGACGGTGGCGTCCATCAGGAAGTTGATCTTGTCGAACAAGAAAGAGGTGTGCCCGTCGAGCGATTCGATGTCCCTTAAAATCTGGCGCGCGTCCTCGAACTGCTCGGCGTTGAGGAGGCGGCCGCGCATCAGGAAACTGACCGCGCGGCGGGTGTCCATCATGT
>JAQGNM010000561.1 GCA_028291845.1 Massilia sp.
GCAGCACCATCGGCGGCATGGCCGGCTCGCTGGGCCGCATGCTGCCCTTCGACGTCGATCCGCTGACGGCGGCGTATGCGCAGCAGGCGCAGCAGGCGCAGCAGGCGCAGCAGGCGCAGCTGGCGCAATTGGCGCAATTGGCGCAACAGAATCAAATCGCCCCGCAGGGCTGGCTCGGCAACATGATCGGCCAGGTCGCGCGTCCGCTTGGCGGCGCCGTCGGCGGCCTGTTCGGCCAGTCCGGCCTGGGCAGCACCATCGGCGGCATGGCCGGATCGCTGGGCCGCATGTTGCCTTTCAACGCCGATCCGCAACAAATGCAGCAGCTACAACAGCTACAGCAGCTGCAACAGCTGCAACAGCTCCAGCAACTCCAGCAACAGCAGCAGCAACTTGCCCAGCAAGGCGGCGGCAATAGCGGCTTCGCCAACGGCGCCGTCCCGAACCCGTTCACGCAAATGCCGCCGCAGCAACAAGGCGGCTATGGACAAGCGGCGTTTGGCCAGGGCTTCGGCGGCGGCCAGGGCTTTGGCGGCATCCAGGGTCAGCAAGGGAGCACGCAGACCATGCACTGATGATGATGGTGCGGCGGCCGCTTTGGGCTGAGCTCATCCCTCAGCTCGCGCCCCGCGCGTGTATCACGCACGCGCTCGACTGCCCTTCCGCCATCCGGCGGAAGGGCACTTTACCGGACAACCGCAGTAATAAACGGAGGGACCAGCATGGCCTTGACACAGACCGGACCCGGCCAGGGCCGCTACATCGTGCGCGCGGCGGGTGACGCCATACCGCTCACGGGCTTCCTCGCCAGTATCGCCAACGATCCCGCCATTGCCGTCATCCGCCAGATCGGCCCGGCCGGGCAGCCGCACACGGTGGTAGTGGAAACCAGCCACGACCGGGCGCGCGCGCTCGAGCAGCAGTTCCAACAATCTCAACAACCACTCATCATCGAACCGGACAGCCCCTTGTCGTTCTTCGGCGGCGCACCGGAACAGAAAGGACCTTGATATGCCAGCGAAATCTTCCAGCGGCGGCGACCTGCCGCCCGATCCAGACCAGGCCGGTCCGGGCGACGGCGGCGGCCGGCTACGGCGCGACGGCAACACCGACGGCGCCAGCACCCTCGGCGGCGGTGCCGGCGGCGGGACCGCTGCCGGTCCATCTTCCGCGCCGACCGCTGGCCGCGTGGTGGGTGAACGCCGCAAACGTTTCCTGGTGGCGCCGCGCCAGGCGCTGGGCACCCTCGGCGCCGGCCCTGGCGGCCTGCAACTGGCGGTCTTCAATGCGCCCTCCTTCGAAGGCGTCGAGCAGGCTTTGCGCGACCATCCCGAAATCGACCTCGTCGGCAGGGTGGGGCCGCGCAACGATCTCGGCACGCTCGCCACCGGCGCTCAGGGCGGCCAGGCTGTGCTGGTGGCGCGCATGTCCGACAAAAACGCCGCCAGGCTGTACCAGCAGGGCGCCGGCACCTTGCTGGTCGAACGCGACCAGCACCTGTATCTGACCGACGCATCGTTCAACATGCCGAGCCTGGTAACCGGGCAGCTGCCGGGCGGCCCCACCGTTAATATCACCGTCGCCGTGCTCGGCCGCGACAACGCGCCGGTGCCCGGCGCCGAAGTCTCGGTGTTCGGCAGCATGTTGCCGGTGACCGGCGTCGCCGACGACAACGGCCAAGTCGTGCTGGCGCTGCCAAGCGACACCGCGCGCAGCGTCACCGGCCTGTATGTCAAGCCGAAGGCCGATTACTGGAGTTTTTACCAGCGCGATCCGGACATCAGCATCGACGAACCGAACGTGGTCGGCCTGCGCGCGCTGTCGGACTGGCCGACCTTGAAAGACTTCCCCCAACGGCAAGCGTATGGCTGGGGACAAAGGGCCATGCGCCTCGATCAGTTGCCGCCGCAATTGCGCGGCCAGGGCATCAAGGTCGCCGTCATCGATTCGGGCGCCGCCACCACCCATCAAAACCTCGAACAGGTGCGCTCCGGTGTCGACATCATGGACAAGGCCGATGCGCAGGGCTGGAAAACAGACGACCTGGGCCACGGCTCGCACTGCTCCGCGGTAATCGCCGGCGCCGCCATCAATTCCGGCATGCGCGGTTTCGCCCCCGACGCCCAATTGCACGAATGCAAGCTGTTCCCCGGCGGACAAATCAGCCAGCTGATCGACGCCCTCGAATACTGCATCGAAAACCAGATCGACGTCGTCAATCTCAGCCTGGGCGGCGCCCAGCCATCGGAGGCGCTGGAACAGCAGATCATTCGTGCCAAGCGCGCCGGGATCGCCTGTATCGTCGCTGCCGGCAACTCCGGCGGCCCCGTACAATATCCGGCCTCATCGCCCAATGTGCTGGCGGTGACCGCCATCGGCAAGCTCGGCGAGTTCCCGCCCGACAGCTACCACGCGCAAACCCTGACGCCCACGGTGGACGCCAATGGATTTTATCAAGCCACGTTCAGTTGCTTCGGACCGCAAGTGGACGTGTGCGCGCCCGGCGTGGCCATCGCCTCGGCTGTCCCACCCAATAATTTTGCCGCGTGGGACGGCACATCGATGGCAGCGCCGCACGTGACGGGCCTGGCGGCGCTGATGTTGGCGCACCACCCCGAGTTTCAGTCCACCTTCAAGGCGCGCGGGGCGGAACGGGTCGAGCGCCTGTTCCAGCTGATCAAAATGAGCGCTCGCCCGCTCACCATCGGCGACGCAAGCCACATCGGCTACGGCCTGCCCGATGTGCTGGTGGCCATCGGGCTGCAGCCGGGACTGGCGCAACTGCAGGGTGGCGCGCAGCAGGCACGGCCAGCGGCAGGCGCGGGTGCCGGTACAGTAGCGGCGCCCGCCTTTGCCGGCGGCTTCACACCGGCGCAGGCGCAGGCATTTGCGCCGACGGCAGTCGATCAGCGCTGGTCTGCAGGCAACGGTGCACAGGGAGCGC
>JAQGNM010000066.1 GCA_028291845.1 Massilia sp.
TGGCGGCCGAACCACAGCAGGTTTTCCGCGACGCGGCTCGACAGATTGCTGTCTTCGCGCACCAGGTCGGCGCCGGTCATGCTGCGCTTGCGCGGATGCTGCAGTGCGGCGCGGGCACGTGCCTGCACCCAGGTATCCTTGCTGGCGCCGCCGCGCTGCATGGTCAGCACGCGCGCGTCCGGTCCCGTAGCCACCCGGGTCAGTCCGCCCGGCATCACCACGTAGCCGTTCGGAGTGGCGCAGGCGAACACCCGCAGGCCGATTGCGCGCGCCTGCAAGCCGGCTTGCGTGGTGGCTGCGGGATCGGCTTTGCGGTCCTGCCACACCGGCGCCTGCGACAGCTTGACCAGCTCCTGGGCGATGAAATTGCCCGGGTTGGCGCGCAGCGCGGCGATAAAATCGGCGCGGGCGTCGCCGTGCAGGTCCTGGCCGAACACGGCCGCCTGCGGCAGTTGCGGAAAGGCCGGCTTGATCACCAGCCGGTCGAGGTTCGCAATCACCGTGTCGAGCGCGTCCGGCTCGCCGCACCACCAGGTCGCCACCGACGGCATCGCCAGCGGCTGGCCCAGCAGACGGCGCGACAGCGCCGGCAGGAAGCCGAGCAGGGCGCCCGATTCGAGCAGGCTGGAGCCGAGACTGTTGGCGATCAGGACGTTGCCGCGCCTGGCCGCCTGGGTCAGCCCGGCCACGCCCAGGCGCGAGCTTTTCAGTTCGAGCGGATCGCAGGCGTCGTCGTCGACCCGGCGCATGATGACGTGGACCCGGTGCAGTCCGGCCAGGGTTTTCAGATACACCACGCCGTCGCGCACGGTCAGATCGCTGCCCTCGACCATCTGCAGGCCGAGATTGCGCGCCAGGTAGGCCTGTTCGTAGTAGCTCTCGCTGCGCGGGCCGGCGGTGAGCAGCACGATCAGCGGGGTGGCGCCGTCGCGCAGCGGCGCCGGGGCGTCGCCGCGGGTGGTGCACAGGCGGCCCCAGTGCATCAGGCTGTCGTGCATGGTGCGAAAGAACGGACTCAGGGGCTGCACCTTCAGTTCGCGCAGCAGGTCGGGGAAGGTGGGCGAAATGATGGCGCGGTTTTCCAGCGCATAGCCGGCGCCCGACGGCGCCTGGGTGCGGTCGGCCATCACCCACCAGCTGCCGTCGCGCGCGCGCGCCAGGTCGACCGCATAGAAGTGCAGGGCGACGCCGTCGTGATGGTGGATGCCGTGGCAGGGCCGCAGGAAGCCGGCATTACCGTGGATCAGCGCCGGCGGCAGCAGGCCCTCGGCCAGCATTTGCTGGGCGCCGTAGACGTCGCCGAGAATACGATTGAGCAGGCCGGCGCGCTGGATCACCGCCTGTTCGATGCCGCGCCACTCGTCATTCGGCAGAATCAGCGGCAGCACGTTCAAGTCCCACGGCCGCTGGCGCGCCTCGAACTCGGCCGGGACGTTGTAGGTGACGCCGTTCTCGCGCACCTGGCGCTGCACCGTCCGGTAGCGCTGGCGCATGGCGTCGGGCGCCTGCTGCTCGAGATCGGCCAGCATCGCCCGCCAGTGCGCCCGCGGCGCCTGGTCGGCGTCGAGCATTTCATCGAAACTATCCGGCGCGGCGTGATAACTGGCGGTTAATGGCGAAAATAGGGGGTGCTGCATGGGCGCGCGGCTGCTTTCTTGTTGCTTTTTTGTTGAAGTCGAACGATAGGTGAATCTGCCGGTCAGCGCAAGTCGTGAGTAATGGGCAACAGAGGGGCATGCGTGCTGCGAGTGCCTTTGTTCTCATGATAAAATTGCAATTCTGGCGCCGTCATGGCGCGCTCCCATTTCGAAAGCCAACGCCCATGTGGTTGCGTACTGCCTGCAATCTTCGTTTCACTATTCTCGCGCCGACGCCCTTCATCCTGATGTTGCGTCCGCGTAGCGGCGCGCAGCAGTGGGTGGCGCGCGACAGCTATCTGCTCACGCCCGGCGTGCCGGTGCAGGAGTTCACCGACAGCTACGGCAACCTGTCGCAGCGCTTCATTGCGCCGCCGGGGGAATTCTCCATTCAAACCTCCAGCGACGTGCTGGTCGCGGCCGACCTCGACGTCGCCGCCGGCGCCCCGTTTGTCGAGGTGCAGAACCTGCCCGACGCGGTGCTCACTTACCTGCTGCCCAGCCGCTATTGCGAATCCGAGCTGTTCATTGAAATGGCGCGCGGTATCGTTGCCGGCGCCGCCCCCGGCTACGACCAGGTCGCCGCCATCGGCGACTGGATCCGCCGCGAAGTGCGTTTTAATCCCGCATCGGTCTACAGCGGCATGGCCGCCAGCGAAGTGAACCAGCGCCGCGAAGGGGTCTGTCGCGACCTGGCGCACCTGGGCATCGCCCTGTGCCGCGCCCTGTGCATCCCCGCACGCATGGTGGCCGGCTACCTGCACGGCCTCGAACCGATGGACCTGCACGCCTGGTTCGAAGCTTACGTGGGCGGGCGCTGGTACACTTTTGATGCCACCCAGGCCGCCCCGCGCGGCGGGCGGGTGGTGCTCGGCTATGGGCACGACGCGGCGCAGGTGGCGATTTTTAATCAGTTCGGGCCGGCACTGGAGGCGCATGAGATGACGGTGACGGTGGAAGCGCTGGACGGCGCGCCGTGAGCACGGCGCGCAAGCATGCCGCCGCCGCCGGTGGGGCATCGTGGCAAAGCTGGCTGGCCGGTACGCGGGCCTGCATGGGCCGCGTACCGGCCAGCGCGCCGGAGATATTCTCAGCGGGTCGACCGGCCGCTGATACGTGGCTGCGCGAACAGCCGGGTCAGATTGAACGCCGCCGTTTCCAGCAGCGGGCCGGCGTTGTCCATCGCCTGCTGCAAGGTCACCGGCGCTGACTGCACCGAGAAGCAGCCGTCGAACAGCTCGAACAGGGCGGCGTCGTCATCGACCGCGCCGGACAGCAAGGTGACGGCAATCCCTCGCCGGCGCGCCAGTTCGGCGACGATGGCCGGGCCCTTGCCAAGCAGGGTCTGGCCGTCCGAGCGGCCTTCTCCGGTGATCACCCAGTCGAAGCGCACGGCGGGGTCGTCCAGGCCCAGCGCGTCGAGGATGAACCGGGCGCCGGGCTGCAGCGTGCCGCCCAGCGCGCGCACGGCGAATCCGAGGCCGCCGGCGGCTCCGGTGCCGGGGAGGCCGGCGATGTCTTCACCGAGCAGCTCGCACACTTGCGCACCGAATGCGCCCAGCAGGCGGTCGGCCGCGTCCAGATCGGCAACCCCTTTCTGGCGGCCGAACACCTGGCTGGCGCCCAGGCGCCCGGTCAACGGGCTGGTGACGTCGGTCAGGCCGATCAGGGTCAGCTGGTCCAGCCAGCCGGTGTCGTCACGCCGCCGGGCGCTGGCGATGTCGGCCAGGGTGCCGAGCACCGGATCGATGTCGCCGCCGTCGCCATCGCCAAAGCGCAGCATCAGTTCGCCCAGCATGCCGGCGCCGCCGTCGTTGGTCGACGAGCCGCCGAGGCCGATCACGATGGTGGTGTGGCCGAGCGCGGCGATGGCGCGTACCGCCTGGCCGACGCCGCGCGTGCTGCGCGTTTGCACCGGCACGATGGCGGCGGGCAGGCCGACGATTTCGGCCACGTCGAAAATCGCAAACTCGCCAAGCGCCGCGCTGCTGCAGACGGCAAACGGCAGGGCGACCGTGGCGCCGTTGGCGTCGGCCACCGGCGTGGTGTGCCAGCGGCCGTTCAAGCGCGCCGCAACCACCTGCGCGGTGCCCTCGCCGCCATCGGCACTCG
>JAQGNM010000009.1 GCA_028291845.1 Massilia sp.
GGTTCAGTCATGGCGAAACAGGAGCGCCCTTCGGCGCTTGCCAGAGGCTTGAGGAATTTTTCTTTCTGATGCGCGTTGGCGACGACCTCCAACAGGTGCATATTGCCTTCATCGGGCGCGGCGCAGTGCATCGCGATGGGACCCAACGTGGAATATCCGGCGGCTTCCAGTACCACGGCGCGCTGCACGTGACTCAAGCCCATCCCGCCCATTTCCCTGGACACCTGCGGGGCAAGCAGTCCCTCTTTTCTGGCGAGCGCATTCAATTCCCGGCGCAAATCGTCGCTCGGACCGTGGCTGGTCAGGCGCGGGTCGTTCTCAAAACCGATTACTGATTTTTCGACGAACGCCCGCACCCGGTCGCGCAATTTGGCGTCTTCATCATCGAAACGAAACGAAATCATAAGCTCTCCTGTTGTACTTCTAATTCGCGTTTCCCAGGGCAATCTCTTCGGTAAAATCAAGGAGGCCATGGGCAAGGGTGCCGAACGTCCGGTATCTGTCGGTCGATGGAACGCCGCGCAAGAATTGCGCGTGCAGCTGCATGAAAATGACGGTCAGCTTCAACATCGTGAGGACGCGGTAAAAGCGCAACGCGCTGATGTCGGCGCCGGTTTTAAGTGCGTAAAGCTCGGCAACCTCGCGCCGGGTATGAAAACCTTGTTGCGCGGTTGGCATCTGGCCAAGCTGATGCATCGCTGGCGGGTCCCCGGCTTCGGTCCAATAGCTGAGAAGCGTCGCCAGATCCACCAGCGGATCGCCGCGCGTGCCCATATCCCAGTCGATCACGGCACGGGGTTGTAACGTAAGCGGGTCCAGAATCACGTTGTCCAGTTTGAAGTCGCTGTGCAGCAGACGAGCGGGCTGTTGCTCGGGAAGATTCTTCCTCAGCCAGCCGGCCAGACGGGTCAACCCTTCAGGCGCTGCGGTCCCTGCGGCCAAGGCAGCTCGGCGTTCCCAACCGTCGATCATGCGTGAGAGCATGCCTGCTGGCCGGCCCAAGCCGCCCAGGCCAACCGCATCGGTATCGACTGAATGCAATTGCGCCAGGACGGATACCAATGTATTCCCGAGGGCATATCTTTGCTCCTGAGTCAGCACTGGCGATGCCGGCAGTATGCCGCCGATTACCAGGCCAGGGCGGTATTCCATGATCAGGAATGGCGCCCCAAGAATCGCTTTGTCGGCGCTGAAGTGGATTGCCTGCGGGGCGAGCGGAAACGCTTTCCAGAGATTCTGCAGAATCGTGAACTCGCGCTGCATATCGTTGGCGCCTGGCGGCAATTCGCCAGCAGGCGGTCTGCGCAGAACCCACTGCTTGCCATCGATCGCGATGAGGTAGTTCAGGTTGCCAAACCCCGCGCTGAATTGCCTTGGCCGAATCGCCAAGTCCATCTCGAGACCGTGTTCTTGCAAATGGGCCCGCAGCGCCGGCCAGTCCTGCAAATTTTCATCGCGCTCGCGGCGAAACATGGCGGAACCAGGAGCGGACGCCGCCGGTGCTTTGGCAGCGTCTTCAGAAGTGTTACTTGTCATGGGAATGTGCCGCCGGGACTATTTCTTCACCAGCGAGCACGCGCTCTTAGCTAATGGTAAAAAGGCCTGATCGCCCGGGATGACCTGGCGGATCCAATAGTAGTCCCATGGATACTTCGATTCGGCCGGCTTCTTTACCTGCGCAAGGTACATGTCGTGGACCATCCGGCCATCCTCGCGTAATTTGCCGTTGCGCGCGAAGAAATCCTTGACCGGCATTTCCTTCATTTTTTTCGCCACAAGCACCGGATCATCGGTGCCGCTTTCCTTCACCGCTTTTAAGTAATGCAAAACCGCGGAATACACGCCGGCCTGGGCCATTGTCGGCATTTTCTTTTGTTTTGCGAAGAAGCGCTTGGAGAACGCCCGGGTTTCGTCATCCAGGTCCCAATAGAAGCCGGTCGTCAGATACATTCCCTGGCTCCTGGCCAGGCCAAGTGAATGCACATCACTGATGAACAGCAGTGTCGCCGCCAGCGTTTGTTTTTGAGTGATGCCGAATTCCGCTGCCTGTTTGATGGAATTGATCGTATCGGTGCCGGCATTCGCCAAGCCGATCACCTTTGCGCCGCTGCCGCTGGCAGTGACCAGGAACGACGAAAAATCGGAGGCTGGGAAAGGATGGCGCGATGTGCCGATCACTTTGCCGCCCTCCGCCCGCACCACGTCGGCTGCGTCTTTTTCCAATGCATGGCCACCAGCGTAGTCAGCGGTCAAAAAGTACCAGCTGTCGCCGCCCTGCTTCACCACGGCGCGCGCAGTACCGGTGGCCAGCGCATAGGTATCGTATGCCCAGTGGAAGACTGTCGGGCTGCAGTCTTCATTGGTCAGGCGGGTGGTTGCGGCTCCGACCATGGCCGCGAGTTTCGATTTTGACTGCGCGATTTTGGCGACCGCCAGTGCCACCGATGACGCCGGCATGTCGACGATATAGTCGACGCCCTCGACGTCGTACCACTTTCTAGCCGCGTTCGATGCCACGTCCGCCTTGTTCATCGTGTCGGCAGAGGTCAGCTCGATGGGACTGCCGAGTACTTTGCCGCCAAAATCGTCGATCGCCATGCGGGCGGCAAGCACCGATCCGGACCCTGTCAGATCCGAGAAACCACCGGACAGGTCCGTCAGAACACCAATCTTTACAGCGTTATTGGACAGCTTCGCCTGGGCGAAGCCCACTGCCGGGACGCAGATTGCGACGGCAGTGAGGATGGTACTGAGAGCTCGTTTGCTGGACCGCATGGTTGTCTCCGTTGTTTTAAGTGAATCATCACATTGTCCGACAATCATACTGACCTAATGCTTCGTGTCAAGCGAGATGATGTTGCCAAGCCCTGCGGCAAACGCGTTGACATTTTGCCGCCCGCTGATATGATATTGTCAGACAATCATACTAACCGCGCCTCGCGGGCGGCCGACAGGCACGACAGGTTTCCCAAAAAAACACAGGAAATTTATGACCCCGCGTTTCGATTATTCCGCTGTACAGAACGGTGTTATTGCGATCCAGCCCCAGGAACGTATAGTCTTTGGCCACCCTGCCGGCGAAGCGGCTGTCGCGGAAGCCGAACGATACGGCGCCAGGCGGGTGTTCGTGGTCTCCTGCCGTTCGCTCGCGCGCCTGACCGGTGGACCCTTGCAGCGGGTGGTGGACGCGTTAGGGCAACGCTGCGCAGGGGTGTATTCCCGGATCAGCGCGCACACACCGCGTGAAGATGTTGTCGCCGCAGCCGCGGCGGCCAGGTCGGCCAATGCGGATCTTCTGGTGGCGGTGGGTGGCGGCTCCACCGTGGATGCAACAAAGGCGATGCTGTTGTGCCTGTGGATGGGCGTCGATACCCCGCAAGGGCTCGATAACTTCCACCTGAACTCGGGCACGCCTGAAGAGGTCGTTCTGCCTGCAAACCCGATCCGGATGGTGGCGGTATCGACCACCCTGTCGGCCTCGGAATTCACCTCGCTGGCCGGGGTGACCGATACCCGGATCAGCCAGAAGCAATTGTTCAGGCATCCATTGATGGTGCCGCGTTCAGCTATCCTGGATCCCGCGGCCACATTCGATACGCCGGCGTGGCTCATTTCAAGTTCGGGAATGCGCGCCGTCGATCACGCGGTTGAATCGTATTGTTCGCTGCTGGCGAATCCGGCGACCGAAGGCTTGTCGCTGCAAGGACTCAAACTGCTGGCGCAGTCGCTACCGCTGATCAAGGCACAGCCCGAAAATATGAAGGCCAGGTTGGACGCCCAGTTCGGCATGTGGCAAGCAATTGCAGGGTCTGCCGATGGCGCCAGCACCGGTGCCAGCCACGGCATCGGCTACGCGCTCGGCGCCACTTTCGATGTACCACATGGCCACACCTCCTGCGTTTTGTTGCCTTCGGTAATGCGATGGAACGCCGTCGTGAATGCCGAGCGCCAGCGCGCACTCTCCATCGCCATGGGCGCACCGGGAACGCCGGCTGCCGACCTGATAAGCGATCTGGTGAAACGCCTGGAGCAGCCGCAGACCCTGCGAGATGTCAACGTCGGCCGCGACAGTCTGGATTTGATAGCAACACGGGCGTTGAGCTATCCGGTGTTGAAGCTTAATCCGCGCTCTGTGAGCAGCGCTGCCGACGTCCGCGAAATCCTCGATATGGCGTGGTGACGGCCGCAGTCGATCGGCCCGGTTGATGCACCGAAGCCGGCACATCGCAAAAGAGAAGTCTTACTCGCCCGTTCCTGCGCCCGGCGCCTTCATGGGTGTTCCCGGATTGATGGAAGCGTCAAGATCGAGGCCAGCGGCTTCATAGCCCCTGCGGAAGTCCTTGATGTGCTTCTCCATCCACTGCATCGCGTCCTCGCTTGACCGGCTTTTCAGGGCATCTAATATTTCCCTGTGCGCCGTTAACAGCCGCGCCCCAGCCTTGTCCACGCGAGAGAGGACGACGTCAAACGTCGGATAGAAGAGCCGGCTCATCGGTTCCCTGCTCAGCAGCAGTACCCGATTGTGCACCCCCTTTGCGATCAAGTTATGGAACTCCAGATCCAGCTCCAGCAGAGATCTCCCCTCTGCCACTGCATTTTCAGTAGCCAGGACGTTTCGTTCCAGCGCTTCCAGATCCTCTTGCTGGAGGTGGGACGCGGCCAGATGCGCGGTCTTCGGTTCCAGCAGCATCGCCGTTTCCCACAGTTCCCTGAAGGTGACATCATGCAACACCATTGCCCGCTCGAGCTGATCGCCGACTTCCTCATGGGTGGGACGACTTATCGACATGCGCTTTCCGCCACTCCGCCTGACCAGTCCGGTCTCCTCGAGCAGGCGGATGCCCTCCCGGACGGTCGAGCGGTTGACGCCGAACTGTTCGCAGAGGGCAGCCTCCGTAGGGAGCGTATCGCCATGCTTGAGCGAGCCTGTCATTACGAGCGTCGTGATCTGTAATGCGAGACGTTTGTAAGCGGGTGCATTATCGAGCTTGGTGAACGGTGTGGCAGCCTGTTTCATCGAATCCTTTTCGTTGCCGTGACCCGACGTCTTCACGGATCTTACGCCGCCATTCCAGTCGCCTTGATCACATCACAACGTCGTTTTGTTGACAACCAGATTGTCTGACACCGACGCCGCATACGCAATAGCGGCCAGCTTTTTCGCTGAGACAGGAGAGACGGCCGGGTCCTGCCGGTGCCGGATCGGGGCGGTCGATCGGCGGGTCGCCGGGTCGACGAATTGCACTCCACGGGCCGCCGGACATTGACTGGGCGCCGGTCCGGAGTTTTGCTTGATTGTAAAGACCTTTGGCTATCGCACCCTTGCCGACTTCCCGCGCAGCGTGCGCGGTGTCTATGTGACCAATGACCGCAATTACAGTTATGTGGGCACGCGCGGCCCGGGTCGGACCGGTGATTATAACTCGCCCGTTCCGTAACTGCCTGCCGCCAGGCCCCCTCAATTCGACGTCCGGCCGATGTTGTTTGTGGTAAATTGTTACTTACTCCACCGGCGCCTGGTCGCGCTTGTGCAAAAACCCCGCATTTGATACACGCTCCACGTAGCAGACACACGATGCCATTGTTGATTAAGCCGGGTAATCTCAAATCGCGCATCGCCGTCATCGTCGCCGTCCTGGTGTTTCTGGCGGTCGGCCTGGTCACCGCCACCTCTCTGCTGCTGGCCAGGAGCGAAACGGGCGCGATTCTCGGCAGCGAACAATATTCCACCCTGATCGGTACCGGCGCCTATATCGACCGCGATCTCGACAGCAAGAAAGCCTTGCTGCGCCTGCTCGCCGAGGACGTGCCGGAGACCGCCCTGCTCGATCTCGAACAGGTGCAGCGCTTTATCGAGCGGCACACCACCTTGCGCGAGGAGTTCGCCAACGTGGTGGCGTTCGACGCTGCCGGCAATCTGGTCGCCAGCCTGAGCCCGCGCAAGGCGGGCGACCCGGTCAATTTCAAGGAGCGCGATTATTTTCGCGACACGGTCGCTTACAAGGAAGGGGTGGTGTCGGCGCCGTTTCTGAGCAAACTGACACGGCGGCCGGTGGTGATGATCACCCAGCCGATCACCGACCAGGCCGGCCGCCTGAAATTCATCATCGGCGGCACGCTTGACCTGTCCAGTCCGCGCATCTTCGGCCAGCTCGAGGCGGTCAAGCCGGGCAAGACCGGCTATGCATTTTTGCTGGCCGGCGACGGCACCTTGATCCTGCACCCGGACAAGACGCGCATCCTGGCCAACGTGATGCAAGAGCCCGGCGGGCCGACCCGCGCCACCGCCGCCGCGCTGCGCGGTTTCGAGGGCTGGACGGAAGATGTTTCGAAGGCTGGCGCGCCGGCGCTGCTCACCTACCGCCGCCTGCGCACCAACAACTGGATCGTCGGCACCGTGTACCCGTCCGCCGAGGCGTTCGCGCCGTTCGAACGGGCGCGCGCCAAGGCGCTGGCGACGGCGCTGGCGGTGGCGGCGCTGGCCGGCCTGATCGGCTGGCTGGGCATTTCCCGCCTGCTGCGCCCGCTCGGCGTACTGCAGCGCCAGGTGGCGGGCGTGTCCGATGGCGGCGGCGATCTGGAAGTGTTCAATGTGCAGCGCGACGACGAATTCGGCCGCCTCAGCCGGGCCTTTTACGCACTGTCGAAAAAGCGCGCGGCTGCCGAGGCGGCATTGGCGGCACAGGCGCTGACCGATCCTTTGACAGGCTTGTCGAACCGCCGCATGTTCGACTCCGCCATCGCGCTGGCGTTTGCCCGCGCCCAGCGCAGCCAGGGCATGCTGGCGGTCGCCTACCTCGATATCGATCATTTTAAAAGCGTCAACGACAGCCTCGGCCACGGCGCCGGCGACCTGGTGCTGGTCGAATTCGCCCGCCGCCTGCGCGGCGCGGTGCGTGTCACCGACACGGTGGTGCGGATTGCCGGCGACGAGTTCATGGTGATTTTCGAAAATTTCACCGATCATTGCCATCCTCACGCGCTGGGGCAGAAGATCATCGACGCGATGGCCGAACCGATGCGGATCGAGGACCAATCGCTGCAGGTCGGCACCAGCGTGGGCATCTGCGTCGGCGTCACCGAGGGCTTAACGGTGCACGACTTCATCCGGCTGGCAGATGCCGCCCTGTACCGCTCGAAACAGAACGGGCGCGGGCGCTATTCGGTGCACGCCGTGGCGCCGGCGGACCTTATCAATGGCGCCGCTGTTCGCGCGGCGCCGTGATCACCCGTTCGGCCAGTTCCGGGTCGATCCCGCGCAACAGCAGGAACTTGCGGGCCACATCGTCGCCGAAGGCGAGTTTCATGGCGATGGCCTCGTCGACTTTTTTGGCGGTCTCGACATCGGTGCGGGGGGCGTGGTCGTTCATGAGATTCTCCCGAAAGATATGTTTATATCATGATTGACCTGTCGGCCGCGTTTCCCTGGTTTACTGCGCCGGCTGCGCCAGGCCGAGCTGCTTGAAACTGCGCCGCGGCTGGTCCTGCTCCGCCTCGAGATCGGCGACATTGTCGATGACGATGTGCTGCGCCGAGGTGCCGCCGGAGACGCCCAGTTCGGCAAACAGTTCCATCGCCTCCAACAGCACCGCCTGCTGGGTGTCCATGTACTTGCCGTAGTCGGGCGTCAGGACAAAATACACCAGCTCGAATTCGAGCGCGTCCTGCCCCACCCGTTTCAGGTGCACGCGGTCGACCCGCACCTCGCTCTTCGCTTCGATGATGGCGCGCAGGCGCTGCGGCAACTGGCGCGCAAGGCCGGCCGGGGTGGCCGGATCGGCCATCAGGGAAAACTGGATGCGGCGGTCGTTCATGCGCTTGAAATTGCGCACGGTCTGCTTGATCAGCTCGGCGTTGCCCATGACGATCTGCTCGCCGCTGTCGGCGCGGATGCGGGTGGTTTTCAAGCCCACGTGTTCGACCTTGCCGGAGTTGCCGGCGACGTTGATGGCGTCGCCCACCTCGAATGGCTTGTCGACAGCGATCGCCAGCGAGGCGAACAGGTCGCCCAGGATGTTTTGCGCGGCCAGGGCGACGGCGATGCCGCCGATCCCGAGGCTGGCGACGAAAGCGGTGACGTTGATGCCCAGGTTGGACAGCATGGCCAGGCCGAACATCACCCACAACATGGTCTTGATGGCCCAGACCACCAGCGTGTGCGCCACCGTGCCCGGCGAATCGGGCGACTCGTTATGGCGCCTGAAATACTGGCGCGCGATCACGCTGACGGCGCGGTCGAGGTACAGGGCCAGCTGCGCGCCGAGCGCGATGAACCACAAATGGGCCAGCCGCTCGTCCCACTTGGCGTCCAGGTCGAGCAGGGTCAGGCCGATCAACAGGGAGGTGACGAAGACGGCGAAATTGCTGGTGCGGGCCAGGGTCGCCTTGAGCAGTTCGGCGGCGGGCCGGTCGGCGCGGCCGTTGGCGCTCAACTTGTCGAGGTGACGGCGGAACATGATGACCACGCCGTGAATGACGATGAAGCTGATGATGGCGGCCGACAAGGCCAGAATCCAGTTGCTCACTGCGATGCCGCGAAACGGCTCGATGTATTTTTGGTAGTTCAAATTGTGCTCCTTTTAAACAGGAGCGGTGCGCGGGTCAAGCCACCGCTCAGCCGTCAGGGTAACGGCTGGCGGCGATCGCTGCAGAGAGTATTCCGCGCGGCAATGCAGTGCGCGTGATCAGCCAGCCCCCTCGATCGCAACTGCCGCGCCGACCTTCAGCTGCACCGCATCGAGCGCAACGCGCAGCGCCGCTTCCACTTTGCCGGCATCGAGCGCCCCGCCTGCCAGCGCCGCAAAGCGCGCCGCCGCGTTCTCCAGTCCCAGCGTGATGCATCCCGCATGCAGCCTGTCGATGCGCTTGCCGGCTTCTTCGATGTCGCCCGCGCGCAGCAGCGCTGTCAATTCCAGCGCGGCCGCTTCGAGCTGCTGCCCGAAGCCGGCCAGGTAGGCCAGCAGGCGCACGCCGTCGATACCCAGGCGGGCCATGGTGGCGCGCGCGCTTTCGCCGGCCGCCATCGCGTTCGGGGCCAGCCCGGCCAGCTGGGCCAGCACCAGGTCGCGCTCGAATGGCTTGACCAGGTAGCCGCCGGCGCCCATGCCGCTGGCCTGGGCCATGGTGGCGTGGTCGTTGGCCGCCGAGGCCAGCACGAAACGCATGCCGGCCAGCGCCGGTTCGGCGTTTACGCGCGCCAGCAGCTCCATGCCGGACAGGCGCGGCATGCGCAGGTCGCAAAAGCAGATGGCCGGCAGCAGCCCGCCGGCCAGCTGGGCCCAGGCGTCCGCGCCGTCCTCGGCCTCGAAAATTTCATAGGCGCCGCAGCTGTCGACCAGGTGCATCAGCACCATGCGCGAGACGACGTCATCATCGACCACCAGAACCTTCATGCGCGCCTCCTGCGATGCATTTAATGTTTCGGCAACTATAACAAAATTTTACAGTTTCCGAGGCACGGCAGAGGTCGCGGTGCTGTCGAACGGCGCCAGCAGCTCGGCCAGCCGCGGCAGTCCGGCGTCGATCGATTCCCAGTGCCCGCAGTCGGCCGCCACTTCCAGGTCGCCGGCCAGCAGCTGCAGCTCGTTTGCCTGCAGGTGGGCGGCGCTGCCCTTCAGGCCGTGCAGCACGTGGGCGGCGCCGTCTTGATCGCGGCGCGCCACGGCGCCGGCCAGTTCGGCGCGGCGCGCCGGCAGGTCGGCGGCAAAGGCAGCCAGCATGCGCGCCTGCAGGGCGCTGGCGCGCTGGTCGGCGGCGGCCGCCGGCGGCGGCAGCGTGGCCACGCCGAACATGGCGTCCAGGTCGGCGATGCCGATGACGCCGGGGTCGGCGTCGGCGCGCGCTTAGGCCGCCAGCGCCATCGGCATCAACGCGATGCCGCGCGCCAGCTGGCGCTCGTTGGCGCGCG